>NZ_JBLIYX010000012.1:0-178697 GCF_057480955.1 Pseudomonas sp. P65(2024) | reverse complement strand
CAGGCGGGCAACGGCGTGCCGATCATCAACATCGCCGCGCCCAACGGCAGCGGGCTGTCGCACAACCAGTTCAGCGACTACAACGTCGGCCAGCAGGGGTTGATCCTCAACAATGCCACCGATCGTACCCAGGCTACCCAGTTGGGCGGAATCATCCTTGGCAACCCGAACCTACAGGGGGCGGCGGCCAATGTCATCCTCAACGAGGTCAACGGTGCCAACGCCAGCCAGCTGCGCGGCTATACCGAAGTGGCCGGACGCGGGGCGCATGTCATCGTCGCCAACCCCCATGGCATTACCTGTGATGGCTGCGGTTTCATCAACACGCCACAGGCGACACTCAGTACCGGCAAGCCGGTGATCGAGAACGGCCAGCTGACCCGTTACCAGGTCGACCAGGGCCACATCGCCATTGAAGGCGCGGGGATCAATGCCAGCAACGTCGACAGCTTCGAGCTGATTGCCCGCAGTACCAAGATCAACGCCGAGATCCAGGCCCGCAACCTGGCCATCGTCGCCGGGCGCAACGATGTCGATGTCCGCACCTTGGCGGCCACCGCGCGTGCTGACGACGGCAGCGCCAAGCCGAGCCTGGCGATCGACTCCAGCGCGCTGGGCGGCATGTATGCCGGCGCGGTCAGGCTGGTCGGCACCGAGGCCGGTGTCGGTGTGCGCCTCGACGGGCGGATGATCGCCAGCGGTGGCGATATCCAGCTCGATGCCAATGGTCAGTTGCGCATGGCCCAGGCCAGTGCCACCTGGGACGTACGCCTGCAGGCGCAGACCATCGATGCGCAGGGCCCGGTGCATGCCGGCAAGCAACTGCAGCTGGACAGCCGCGGCGAGTTGGTCAACCGCCAGGGGCTGACCGCTGCAGGTTCGGTACAACTGGACGCGGCTGGCAAACTGAGCAACCTCGGCGGTATCCAGGCGGGTATCGACGCCGCTGGCAACCGCGTGGCCGATGCCGACCTGAATGTCAACGCCGGTGCCGTGGACAACCGCAACCAGCGCTTGATCGCCAGCGGTGACCTGACGCTGTCCACGGGTGGCCGCCTGGATAACCAGGGCGGCAGCCTCAGCACCGGCCGCCATGTCGACATCAACGCCACAACGCTGGACAACCGCCAGCAGGGCAAGGTTGTCGCGGACGGGCGCATGACCCTGGCCGGTGGGCAACTGCTCAACAGCGACCGTGGCCAGATCACCAGCCAAGGGGCGCTGAACGCCACCTGGATCCAACTCGACAACCAGGCCGGCGAGCTGTCCAGCCTTGATGCCCTGGCGCTGAACCTTGGCAGCCTGGACAACCGCAATGGCAAGGTCCTGGCCAACCGGGGCATCAGCGTCACCAGCCAGGGCCTGGTCGATAACCGGAGCGGCCGCATCGCCAGCCAGGCCTCCCTCGACCTGACCGCCCAGGCCCTGAACAACGGTCAGGGCGGCCATATCAGCGGCAACCAGGCGGTCACGGTCAACGTCGGTCGGCTCGACCAGCAAGGTGGCCACCTGAGCAGCGTCACCGAGCTGACCCTTGACCTGAACCATGGCCGGCTGGACAACCGCGACGGCGAGATCGTCGCCAACCAGTTGCGTCTGCGGCAGATGGCTGATATCGACAACCAGCGTGGCGAGATCTTCAGCAAGGGCGCCTTCAGCCTGACGGGCCGCAGTCTCGACAACACCGGTGGCAAGTTCTACAGCGAGCAGGCCCTGACCGTGCGCCTCGATCAGTTGCTCGACAACCTGGATGGCCTGGTCTCGGCCGAGGGCCTGGATATCCAGGCCCTGGCGTTGCACAACCAGGGCGGCGTGGTCACCAGCAAGTCCGGCCTGGTATTGACCACCCGCGCAGCCATCAACAACCAGCACGGCGAGATCTCCAGCACCGGCCACGGCCAGGTAAAGGCCAGCAGCCTCGACAACCGCGAGGGTACGGTCACGGGTGGGGCGTTGGAACTGGTGGTCGCCCAGGCGCTGGACAATCGCCAAGGTGTGCTGGCTGCCGGCAAGGCCCTGACGCTGAACGCTGCCAGCCTCGACAACCGCGAGCAGGGCAAGCTGCTCAGCGATGGCACGCTGACCGCCAAGGTCACCGGCCTGCTGGACAACCAGGCCAAGGGCCTGGTGAATGGCCAGGGTGCCACTGATATCGACGCGGGGCAGTTGGACAACCGTGGTGGCCGGTTGCAGGGCAAGGACCTGCTGACTCTGCACGGCCAGCGCTGGGACAACCGCGGCGGCAAGATCGAGGGCGATGGCGCGCTGACGCTGACCATTGACCAGCTCGACAACCGCGACCAGGGCTTGGTCAGCGGCCAGGCCGTGGTGCGTTTCAATGGCACCGAACTGCTCAACCAGCTCGGCATCTTCGGTGCGAAAGGCAACCTCGATCTGGTCGCTGCCCACCTGGACAACAGCGGTGGCAGCCTGACCAGCGGTGGCGATCTTGATGGGCAGGTCACGCGCTTGGAACAGCTCGGCGGCAAGCTGTCCGCCGACGGCAAGCTGACCCTCAAGGGCAGTTCGCTGGTCAACCGCCAGGGTGCCGTGCTGGGTGCCGGGCAGGGCATGCGCTTGACCGTGGACAACGTCGACAACCGTGGCGGCGAGCTGTCCGCAGCCAAGGCGTTGAGCTTGACCGGCCAGCGCCTGGATAACACCGGCGGCCAGGTCCTGGCCGAAACCGACCTGTCGCTGACGGTGGCCGAAGTCATCAACCAGGCCCAGGGCCTGCTGCGCGGCAAGGGCCAACTGACCCTCGACGGCCAGACCCTGGACAATCGCGACGGGCGTGTGTCCGGCGAGCAGGGCGCACGCTTGCGCCTGGGCCAGGCGCTCGACAACGGCAAGGGGCTGCTGACCAGCGAGGGTGACCTCGATATTGGCGCCGCCAGCCTCGACAACACCGACGCTGAACTGAGCAGCGCCGGCAAGCTCACCCTGGCCACCACCGGCAAGGTAGACAACCAGCGCGGCTCGATCACCGCCGACGGCACCGTCAACCTGCGCAGCGCCAGCCTGGACAACCGTGCCGGCGAGATCGGCGCCCAGGGGGCCATGGATATCGCCACCGGCACGCTGGACAACCGCGACAGTGGCCATGTGGTCGGCAACGACCGCCTGACCATCAAGGCCGGTCAGGTCAACAATGCCGGCGTAGACAGCCGCATTGACAGTGATGGCGCAATGAGCCTGACCGCCACGGGTTTCGACCAGCAGGCCGGGCGGCTGCTGAGCAAGGCCTCGATCACCCTTGACCTGGGCCAGGGCGCGCTGGTCAACCATGGCCTGATCAAGGCTCCGCTGCTGGTGCTGAACAACCTCGGCAGCGTCGACAACCAGCGCGGCGAGATCGTCAGCCCGCAAGGCTTCACCCTGGCCGCCGATACGCTGGACAACCGCCAGGGCAAGCTGATCAGCGACCAAGTTCTGACGGTGCGTATCGCCCAGGTACTGGACAATACCAAGGGCCTGGTCTCGGCCAAGGGCCTGGACCTGCGCGCCACACGCGTGGATAACCGCCAAGGCATTCTTGTGGGCGACACCGCCCTGAACATCGACGCCGGCACTTTGGACAACCGCCAGGGCAAGGTCTCCGGTAAAGGCCGTGGTGAGATCCAGGCTGGCGCATTGCTCAACACTGCGGGTTCGCTGGTCAGCCTGGAGCAGTTGCAGGTCAAGGGCGGCGAACTGGACAACCGCGAGGCGGGCCTGCTCGGCAGCAATGGTACGTTGACCCTGGAAGTCGATCGGATCGACAACCGTGGCGGCGAAATCACCGGCAAGGCCGCCGTCGGCGTGACCGGCACCTCGCTGGACAACAGTGACGGTGGCCTGCTGGTCGCCGGCACCGGTATGACCCTCGCGTTGCAGGGCCTGCTCAACCGCAACAAGGCACGCATCGAGGCCCAGACCGGCCTGACCCTGACCGGTCTGACCCTGGACAACGACGGTGGCCGCCTGACTAGCCAACGGGACATGACCCTGACGTTGACCGGCGCGGCGCTCAACCGCCTCGGCCTGATCAGCGCCGAGGGCCAGTTGCTGATGGCTGCGCAAAGCCTGGACAACAGCACCGGCAAACTGGACAGCGCCGGCAGCTTGAAGCTGACCACGACGGGCGCGCTGCTCAACAAGTCTGGCGAGTTGCTCAGCGACAGCGATATCACCCTAGCCAGCGCCAGCCTGGAAAACACCGACAAGGGCGTTATTGCCAGCAAGGGCGCGTTGGCCATTACCACTGGCCACCTGGACAACAGCCGCCAGGGCAGTGTCAGCAGCAACCGCACCCTCGACCTGCACGCCGGCCAGCTGGACAACCGTGACGGCGGCCGGGTCGGCAGCCGCGAAGCACTCAGCGCGACGGTCACCGGCCTCGACCAGCAGGGCGGAAAACTGTTCAGCGACACTTCGGTGAACCTCGACCTGAGCCATGGCCACCTGGATAACCGTGGCGGCCTGATCAATGCCCCGTCGCTGCTGCTGAACAATCTCAAGAGCGTGGCCAACCAGGGTGGCGAGATTTCCAGCGCGCAAGCGTTCACCGTCGCCGCCGAGCAACTCGACAACGGCAATGGCCGTTTGCTCAGTGACCAGCGCCTGCTGCTGCAGATCAGCCAGCGCCTGGACAACCTCAAGGGCCTGATCGGCGGCCAGTCGCTGGAGGTTCATGCCGGTGTGCTGAGCAACCGCGACGGTGGCCGAATCGAAGCCAAGGACGCGCTCGCACTCACCAGCAAGGGCCTGGACAACCACGGCGGCAAACTGCTCGGCAGCAGCCTTGCACTGGACCTGCTCGGCGCCGACCTGGACAACGGTGCCGGCCTGATCACCACCGCCGGCCCACTGACCCTCGCCAACCTGGCTAAGCTCTCTAACCAGGGTGGGGAGATCTCCACCGCCCAGGCCCTGCGCCTGGACGTCAGCGAGCTGGACAACCGTGACGGCAAGCTGATCAGTGAACAGACCCTGGCCATCACCAGCGGCGCGATCGACAACCGCAACGGCCTGGTCTCGGGCTGGCAGGGGCTGACCGTTAACGGCCAGAGCCTGGACAACCGCCAGCAAGGCACGCTGTCGAGCCGCTCCGGCGCCGTGCAGGTGACCGTGGCCGGCGCCCTGCGCAACAGCGACGGCGGCGCGCTGGTCGCCCAGCAGCGCCTGGACGTCAAGGCCGACAGCCTTGACAACAGCGCCAACGGTATCCTGTCCAGCGGCAGCGGCCAGCAGCTGACCATCACGGGGGCACTGGACAACCATGAAGGCGGCCTGATCGATGCCGGTGAAAAGCTGGTCCTCAGCGCAGGTTCCCTCGACAACCATGGCGGTCGCGTGGCCACCCGCCAGGACCTCGGTCTGACCGCCGCGAGCCTGAACAACAACGACGGCAACCTCGCCGCCCAGGGCGCCCTGACCCTCGACCTGCTCGGCGATTTGCTCAACCGCAAGGGCACGCTGTTCGCCGGCAAGGACCTGTTGATCCAGCGCGTCGGGCTGGTCGACAACCAGGCTGGCCAGATCGCCAGCCAGGGCCTGCTCAAGGTGCTGGCTGGCAGCATCGACAACAGCCAGCGCGGCACCCTGGCCGCCAATGGCGCGCTCGTGCTCAACAGCAGCGGGTCGCTCAGCAACACGAACGATGGTCTGATCTACAGCCAGCAGGGTGACGTGAGCCTGCAGGCGGCGAGTTTGAACAACGCCAAGGGCACCGTGCAGGCCAAGGGCGCGATCACCGCGCAGGCAAACGCCGTGCTTGACAACCAGGGTGGCAAGCTGATCGCCCAGGAAGGCGCGCTGACGGTGACCGCCGACACCCTCGACAACCGCGGCGGCATCCTCGCCAGCCTCAAGCAGTCGCTGGGCGTGCGCACCACCGGTGTGCTGCGCAACGGCAGCGATGCCAACGGCCAACGTGGCGTCCTTCAGGCCCTGGGCATCGATGTGCAGAGCGCCAACCTCGACAACCACGGCGGGCGTATCGCGGCGCTGGGTAGTGATGCACTGATCCGCACCGGGCAGTTGGACAACCGCGACGGCGGCATCTCCGCCAGCGGCCTGCTCAAGGTCATCGGCACCAGCTTGCTCAACGGTGGTAACGCGCGCGGCGAGATGGTCGGCCAGCGTATCGACATTGGGCTGAGCGGTGCCTTGGACAACCTTGGCGGCATCGTCGAAAGCGTGAGTACTTTCGCCATCACGGCCGCCAGCCTGGATAACCAGGCGGGGAAACTACGTGCCCTGGGCAACAGCGGCACAACGCGATTCCAGATCGGCGGCGTGCTGGATAACCGAAACGGAACCGTGGAAACCGCCAACACCGATCTTGCCCTGGTCATCGGCGATCTGGTGAACACCGGGGGCAGCATCGCACACGTCGGCAATGGCGATTTCGGTGTCAGCAGCCAGCAGGTCATGGCGGCGGGAGGTCGCCTGTTGACGCATGGCACCCTGAATCTCAGTGCCGACAGCTGGGTCAACAGCAGCGTGCTGCAAGCCGGCACGCTCAACCTCAATGTCAACAACTTCAGCCAGACCTCGAGCGGGCAGTTGCTGGCGACCAAGGCGTTGCTGGGCACGGGCGGCAACTGGCTCAATGACGGGTTGATTGCCAGCGATGGCACATTGAACCTGACCTTGGGTGGTGCCTATTCGGGCAACGGCCGATTGACCAGCCTGGGGAACATGACCCTGACTGCGGCGCAGATGAGCCTGGGCACCGCCACCAGCATCGCCGGTGGCGACAGCATTGTGGTCAACATCGGCAACCAGCTGAGCAACCTTGGGCGCTTGTCGGCGGCCAATGACCTGACTATCAACGCGGGCAGCCTGTCGAACTACGGTGCATTGGCCGCTTCACGCAACCTGAACTTGATCGCCCAGTCCGTCCACAACGACCAGGCTGCCGACGGAAGTCGAGGCTTGCTGTTCAGTGGGCGGGACATGACGATTAGCACCGCCGATTTCAGCAATCGCTACGCGGATGTGTACAGCCTGGGCAATCTGCTGGTTGCCGGCGTCACCGCGGGTAGTTCTGCGGCAACCTTCCTGAACAGCTCCGGCACTGTCGAGGCGGCCGGCGACATCAACCTGCAGGCATCCAGTTTCGTCAACAAACGCGACAAGTTCAGGGCCAGCCACCAGATCACCGATGGCTACATGACCATCTACTGCGTCCAGCATTGCAAAGGGCCGCGGGTGAGGGGGCCGGTGCACATCTACAAGACCCAGGAAACCGTGGTGCTGGAAGATTCGCCAACGGCAACCCTGGCTGCCGGGCGTAACCTGACCATCGGTGGGGACAGCGTTCTCAATTCTCGAAGTGTGATCTCGGCGGGCAATGATCTCACCATCACGGCCGGCAGCATTACCAACGAGGGTGAGCGTTCCAGGTCGGGAACCGTTGGCAGAGAGGTGGGGGCTGGAGTCAAGATCCCCAGGGCGTATTTCTTCCAGTTGATCAACGAAGTAAACGCCTACAACCAGGCCCACCCACGTTCCGGGCCGTTTGATGAAGCCGCCTTCAACAAACTGGTCGCGAAGTTCGACCCCGGGGTATTTTACGGCATCGATGCAGAGCCCGTGGTCCAGCCGGATCAGAAGTTCATCGCTCCAGCGGTCATTCAGGCCGCCGGGACGGCCAAGCTCACTGCCGCAGGCAGCATCAGCAATATCGTTGTGAACAGGGCGGCAGCGGCTACCGGCAATCGCTCGTTCGATACCCAGGTATCCAGCGTGACGCAGCCCACGGCGGTCAACCTGAATGCGCAGTTGCCACCTGATCTGGCCCAGCGACAGGTCGATCCCACCACCCTGCCAGGCTTCAGCCTGCCAGCCGGGCAGAATGGCCTGTTCCGCCTGAGTGGCAAAGGCAGCGACACAGCCACTGGCACCGCCCAGCGCTGGACATTGGGCAACGCCACTGTCACCTCGCATGAGCGTGAGGTGCTGGCCAGTTCCCGACCGGGCTCGATCCAGGCAATGGATGCGTCCGCGTCCAGAGGAAGTGAGCAGGCAATCGATCGCGTTGCCCACCAACGTGTCGAGTCGGCTGCCAAGGCCAGTGTCATCGGGGTCAATGCGCCTGCGGGCGAGGCCGTGGATAGCTACGTTCCCCCACCGAGCGCAGGTGCGCTGGCCGCCGAGCTGGTGGCACAGGTGCCGGGTATCGGCGCTCGCCCCTGGATTGCGGGCGTCACTCGCCTGCCGGATAGCCAGTACACGAGCAAGCCGCACAAGTATCTGATCGAAACCAATCCGGTGCTGACCGACCTCAAGCAGTTCATGAGCTCCGATTACCTGCTTGGCAACCTGGGCTTCGATCCGGACAAGAGCTGGAAGCGTCTGGGTGACGGCTTCTACGAGCAACGCCTGATCCAGCAGGCGGTGGTGGCTCGCACCGGCCAGCAGTTCATCGATGGCCAGACCTCCGGCGAGCAGCTGTACAAGCACCTGATGGACAATGCCATCCGCAGCAAGGACCAGCTCAACCTGAGCCTGGGTGTCGGTTTGACCTCCGCCCAGGTCGCGGCGTTGACCCACGATATCGTCTGGCTCGAAGCACGCGAGATCAATGGTGAGCAGGTACTTGCGCCAGTGCTGTACCTGGCCCATGCCAATGGTCGACTGGCGCCTGACGGTGCGCTGATCGCGGGGCAGGACGTCCAGTTGATCGCCGGGGAGAATCTCGACAACGTAGGCACGCTGCGTGCCTCGCGCAACCTCAGCGCCACCGCCGGCAAGGACCTGACCAACACCGGCCTGGTCCAGGCCGGCGAGCGCCTGGACCTGCTGGCCGGCAACAGCTTGGTCAACAGTGCCGGTGGCATCGTCTCCGGTCGTGACGTCAGCCTGACCGCCATCAACGGTGACCTGATCAACCGACGCGACCTCACGCGCACGGACATCGTTTACGGCGGCGTGCGTGAGCAGAAGGATTATCTTGAAAGCGCCGCGCGTATCGAGGCCGGCAACAGCCTCAGCCTCAAGGCCGGGCAGGACATCAAGAACGTCGCCAGCGTGATCCAGAGCGGCGGCGACCTGTCGCTCAGTGCCGGTCGTGATGTGAGCCTGCTGTCGGTCGAGGAACGTCAAGGCTTCTACACCGATCGCCAACGCAGCAGCACGGTGCAGCAGCACGGCGCCACGGTCAGCGCCGGTCGCGACCTGAGCCTCGGCGCCGGCCGCGATCTCACCGCCGTGGCCAGCCAGATCGATGCGGGCCTCAACCTTACCCTGGCCGCGGGCGAGGACCTGAACTTGACCTCCGCCGCCAACGAAGCCCACAGCTTCAGCCGCAGCAAGAAAGTCACCCAGTCCAAGGACCAGGTCACCCAGGTCTCGACCACGCTCAAGGCCGGTGGCGATGTCTCGCTGTCCGCGGGCCAGGACATGGCCATCGTCGCCAGCCAGGTCAAGGGCAAGGGCGATGTCGACATCGACGCCGAACGCGACCTGACCATCGCCTCCGAGCAGAACGAAAGCGCTTCGTACTACCTGAAGAAGAGCAAGGGCTCGTTCGGTCGCAGCAGCTCGACGCAGAAAGAGAGCTACCACAGCACCAACGTCGCTTCGGTGATCGAGGCCGGTGGTGACCTCACGGTCAACGTCAGCAAGAAGGACGACGGCGGCATCGCCCTGGACGGTGGCCGCGATGTCTCGGTGATCGGCAGCCAGCTCAAGGCCGGCGGCGATGTCATGCTCGGTGCCACCGGCGATGTGGCGGTGCTGTCCGGCGTCGAGGAGCACGGCGAGTACAGCAAGAAGACCAAGTCCGGCTTCCTGGGCCTGTCGAAGAGCGGCAAGAGCCAGCTGCAGACCCGCGCCACGCAGGTCGGCAGCGAGCTGGATGCCGGCAACGACATCGTCATCGCCGCAGGCAGCGATGTGCGCCTGCGCGCCAGTGAGGCCAATGCCGGCAAGGACGTCGAGCTGCGTGCGGGGTTGATCGACAAAGAGGGTGACGTCAACCTGGTGTCGGCCAATGACACGGCCTATAGCCACAGCGACTCGTACAAGAAAAAGATCGGCATGTCGGTTTCCCCCGGCATCGTCGTCATTCCGTCCGTCTCGCTAGCCTCGGCGAAGAAAGCCGGGCAGGAAGCACGCAGCAGTACCAGTGTCGGCAGTCAGGTCCTGGCGGTGCGTGATGCCTCGCTCCAGGCCGAGCGCGACATCAACCTGCTGGGCAGTGGTGTCAATGCCGGTCGCAATGTCAGCTTGAACGCGGGACGTGATGTCAACGTGGCAGCCGCCGAGAACCAGAGCGACAGCAAGACCTGGTCGAAAACCTCGAGGGTTGGTTTGAGTGCCAGTGCCGACGACAACGGGATCAAGGTGTTCGCGGGTGTCGAGAAGGAAGTGGCTAAGGATCGCTTGCGCGAACAGTTGGCCTCTTCCAGTCAGATCAAGGCCGGCCAGGACCTGGATGTCAACGCGGGGCGTGATATCAACCAGACCGGCTCCGACCTGATCGCAGGCCATGACATCAGCCTGGGCGCGGGCCGCGACATCAATATCGACGCAGCGCGTGAAACCCGTATCCACGAGCAGGAGCGGGAGTATGCGACACAGGGTGCCGGGGCTTCGATCAACCATAACTTCGGGCGCACCAAGGACGCGGTGAGCAACGCCGGCAAGGGCGAGAATGGCGTGAGCAAGGTCGCCAGCACCCTGCAGGCCATTGACGGCATCAACCAGTTCCTTGCCGGGCCAACCGGCGATCTCAAGATCGGCAACAGTTCGCAGAAGAACCAGCAGACCAGCATCGAGCAAAGCAACCGTGGCTCCAGCCTGGAGGCCGGCCACGATATCAAGCTGCAGGCTGGCAACGACGTCAATGTCAAAGGCAGCCAGGTGCAGGCCGGGCGGGACATCGACGTCAAGGGGCGCGACATCAATATCGATGTCGCCCACGGCAGCAGCACCCAGAAGACCCGTGAGTCGCAGAACTGGGCCGGGGTTCACGGTGGTACCAGTGGCGGCATCAAGGTGGGCATCGGCGCCAGCCATGGCGCTGCGGGTGTCGATGGCACCCAGGGCAACTCGACGCCGAGTCAGCTCGACGCGGGGCGCGATATCAAGCTCGACGCCAGCCACGACCTGAACATCGTCGGTTCACAGGTCAAGGCCGGGCGTGACATCGACCTGGCCGCAGGCAATGACCTGAACATCCGCGCTGCGCAGAACGACTCGCACTACGAGCAGAACCGCCGCAGCGGCGGAGGTGAAGTCGGCCTGGCGTTCGGCTCGGAAGGGGTAGGTATCTATGCCAGCGTCAACCTTGGCAAGGGCGCGCTGGAACGCGATGCCCAGCGTCACCAGGAGGCCTATATCTACGCGGGCGACCAGCTGAAGTTCATCAGCGGCAAGGACACCAACATCCAGGGTGCCCAGGTGCGCGGGGACGAAGTCATCGGCCGTGTGGGGGGTGACCTGAGCGTGGCCTCGGCCATTGACACCGGCAAGGTCAAGGGCAAGGAGTTCGACCTGAGTGCCACCGTTACCATCGGCCCGGGCTCGGGTATCAGTGGCTCGGTCGGCAAAGGCAAGACCACGGGTGAAACCGAGTGGGTGGAGAACCAGACCCGCATCAGCGCTCGGGACAAGGTCGATATCCGCACCGAAAACCACACCCAGCTCGATGGTGCCCTGATCGCCGCCGACAACGGCAATCTCAAGCTCGACACCGGCACCCTGGGCTTCAGCGATATTGCCGGCAAGGACAAGGAGCACGGTTACTACCTGAATGTGGGTGGCAGCTGGAAGAAGGGGTCGGCCAGTGCCGGGCAGGACCCTTCCAACGGCAAGATCACCGAAAGTGCAGGCAACGGCGAGAAGGGTCCGAAGAACCAGACCAGCTGGAGCGTCAGCGGCTGGGAGTATGAAAAGGACCGTGAGCAGACCGTCCGCGCCACCGTGGGTGCAGGTGATATCACTGTGCGCAAGGACGCCGAGACCGGCCAGGACTCCACCGTCGGGCTGAACCGTGACCTCGACAAAGCCTACGAAATCACGCGGGACAAGGAGTCGCGTACCGATCTCTATGTGACCGACAGTTCGCTGCACGATGTGCTGAATCCCAAGGAGACGCTGCAGAAGTGGAGCGATGGGCTGCTCGACTACGACAAGACGGCGCTGAAGAACTTCGAACAGGCCGGTAATGCCCTCAACGCCCTGGTCAATCGTTACCAGCGCATGACCGGGCGGCCAATGGACAGCGGCGCTGTTGCGGTCGCGGGCCGGGCGCTGGCGGAAAACACCCTCGAGTCGCTGATCCTGGCAGGAATGTCGCCACGCGATGCCATGGCCTTGATGGGCAAGGAAGACTTCCAGACCCAGGTATTGCAGCAGCTCAACAACCTTGAGCATGTGTTCGAGCAGTCGCAGGATTTCACCCGCGAGCTTGAGCGAAATCTGGGGGCTCTGCAGCTAGACACGACACATGTCACGGCGGAGCGCGACAGCGTCCAATGGACGCTGACCTATGTCTCGACCATCAACGAGTACCTGGACGCGCATCCGGATGGGGCCGAGGCGGTCACCGTGGCACTTGCCATGCTGCAAGGCCCCAATGCTGTCATCCAGTTGGCTGTCAGCCAGGTGATCGACCAGACGGAGCTGGGCAAGGACTTCAATGCCAAGGTCGAGGAGGCCGTGGCGAAGGTTGGCAAGTACATTGCCGAGCGCATGGAGGGAGAGGACGACCTCGACAAGAAGGAAGGTGGCGACTTCCTGATTGGCGGTGGCAAGTTGATCACCAGCGTGATCATGGGTGCCATACCAGGACGCAAGGGCGGCACCCACCATGAAGGGAGCAATGGGCCGGGATCTCACCTGGATGTGCCGGACACCCGCAAGCCGCACGAGCCGCCTGCCGGCGATGTGCCGCCCAAGGGACCGACATCGGCGTTCACCCAGCTTTCCAGCCAGGCACGGCGTTATCTCAATGAGCTGGAGGCGCACACGGGCCTCAAGGTCACCGCTGAGCAACGCGACAACCTGGCAAATGCCTTGCGGGAAAAGAACTACACCAAGCTCACGCCCAAGGAAACCCAGAAACACCGACGCGAGTTCAACAAGGTCAAGGACGAGCTGATCGGCCAGTGGGAAACCAAGACAGGCCAGACATGGCCCCGCTACACCGAGAACGTGATGAGCAAGGATGGAACAAAGGTGGTGCGCAAGGCCGGACAGCCCTACGATGCGCACCACATCATCGAAAGTGGGTTCGGCGGACCTAACGAATGGTGGAACATGCACCCGGCACGCTTCCCCGACCAGCATCAAGGCGGCATCCATGGGAAAGACAGCGTGGGCAGGGAAATCTTCACATCACGATAAGAGGGCATGGTGAATGGGAATGTATGACGATCTGCAGCCGGACAAGGTGTCCGGCCCCCTTTCCAAACTGACGATAGCCGAAGCGCAGGTGCTCTCGGCGCTGGCTGGCCCCCATTTGCAGGTGCCGGCCGATTACCTGGCGTTCATCAGTGAGCTTGGATGGGGGGAAGTGGGTGAGTCGGCCTATATGTTGTACGAAGGCCTGCTGACGCCTGACCAGGTCTACGATGAAGACGGGGACAACGCCCTGGAAGGCATCCTGCTGTTCGGCGATGACCTGCAGGGTTACTGCTCAGGGTTCGACACGAACAATGGTTGGGTGGTTGTCGATATCGACCCGGTGAGCCGTGAGGCCCATCAGGTGGCGGACAGTTTTTCCGAGTACATTCGTGAAATGCTGAACGACTTGTAACCTTCGGGGCGCGCTGCGCAGAGCTATGGGCGGGCTCGTGGTTTTGATTGAACACGTGGCAACCTTGGTCAGTCCCACGCTGTGTACCTATCCGTCCACAGCAGGAGGCTTACCCCATGAGCACATACGACTGGGACCTAATCGAACGCTTGCTGCACGAAGTGCAGAACGGCGCCGGTCACAGTTTCACGCCACGCCCCTATGCCGAGCAGCATGCCGCCGCGCTGGCCGCCGATGGCGAGGCGCCGGGCGATCTGAACCAGCTCAAGGCCCAGGCCTGCGAGTACGAAAAGATCCTCTTGGAACGGGGTTTCATCGAGAGCCGGCCTGAAGCGGAAGGCGGCAACGGCGAGAATTTCGTCCTCAGTCCGCGTGGCTCGCGCCTGCTCAGCCTGATCGACAGCAGCATTCCGGGCTTCGAACACCCACGCCAGGTGCTCGATGAACAGGCTGATGCGCTGGACGAAGCCACCTTCGAGCACGTCTCGGCCAAGGCACAGATCGCTGGCGGATCAATTTAGACTGGCATCGCCGAGGCCGGTCCCCCGATAATCGGGATCCATTCTCACTGCCGAGCCTTGCCATGCCGTTCAACCCGCTGAGGGGCCGCCCATGACTGCGGTCCGCAAGAACCCCGACGCCTTCGCCTTCCAGGTCATGCTGGGGCTGTGCCTGATCTGGGGCTGCCAGCAGGTGCTGATCAAATCCGCTGCCGTGGATATCGCACCGGTCATGCAGGCGGCGTTTCGCAATGGTATCGCCGCGCTGCTGGTGGGGCTGCTGGTCTGCTGGCGGGGAGGCTGGAGCCAGGTGGGCAGCACCTGGCGTGCCGGGTTGCTGGCCGGCGCGCTGTTCGGCCTGGAGTTCCTGTTCATCGCCGAGGGGCTGAAGCTGACCTCGGCGGCGCATATGTCGGTGTTTCTCTACACCGCGCCTATCTTCACCGCCCTGGGGCTGCATTTCATGATGCCCAGTGAACGGCTGCGGCTGTTGCAGTGGCTGGGCATCCTGCTGGCCTTCGGGGGGATTGCCCTGGCCTTTGCTGGTGGCGTTTCCCTAGAGCACCTCGATGGACGCATGTTGCTGGGCGATGCCCTGGCGATCCTGGCAGGCCTGGCCTGGGGCGCGACCACGGTGGTGGTGCGCGGCTCGCGCCTGTCCGAGGCGCCGGCGACCCTGACCCTGTTCTACCAGCTGGCGGTGGGGTTTGTCGGGCTGGTGCTGATCGCCCTGGTGAGCGGGCAGATCGCCGATTTCTCGCTGACCCCGCTGGCGGTGGGCAGTGTGCTGTTCCAGGGGATCGTGGTGTCGTTCGTCAGTTACCTGACCTGGTTCTGGTTGCTGCGCAAATACCTGGCCTCGAACCTGGCGGTGTTTTCCTTCATCACGCCGCTGTTCGGGGTGACCTTCGGCGTGTTGCTGCTGGATGAGCCGTTGAGCTTGAACTTCGTGATCGGCGCGGTGATGGTATTGCTCGGGGTGGTCATGGTCAGCGCCGAGGCGTGGGTGCGGCAGCAGTTGCGCAAGCTGGTGGGATGAGAGGGTAGACGCGCCGGCCCCTGGCGCGCTCCACCACGTCCACGGCTTTTGCTACGTAGGCTGCATCTCCTGTCTCTAATGCGTCAGCCATGAACTGTGCGATGGTTTCCGGAGAAGCCAGATAGGCGGCAGCGTCGAATTCATGGAACGTTTCAGTCATTTTGCGTCCTCTGCGAGTGCTGGAGAATGTAGCCAATGAAACGTTGTCGAGAGAGGCACAAATGATTTCGATCTGTTGCTGAACTGAACCCACCATCACCCGGCTGTTCGGGCATTTGAGTGGCAATCCTGCAGGTAATGACCTCCTGTCACGGCCAGCACTCCGGCCACGGCCAACCCTGCCGCCGCCAACACCAATGCTGGCTGTAATCCACCACTGAAATGACTGCTTAACGCCGCCAGCAACGGCCCGCTCAACTGCCCCAGGGCAAAGCATGCGGTCAGCAACCCGGCATTGCGCTGTGTGGCATGGGGCGCCAGCTCTCGCGAGCGCTGCATCACCAGTTGCATGCAGGCCAGGAACGGTCCGCCGCACAGCAGCACGCCCAATGCCAGACCGATGCCGCCACCGAGCAGGCAGGCCAGTACGCCGAGCCCTTGCAGCCACAGGGTGGTGGTCAGCCAGGCAGAGGTCCGCCCCGGGCGGCGCAGGCTGACGATGGCCACGCCGAGCGCCGATGCCAATCCGAACGCGGGCCAGAACAGGTCGGCTTGCCACTGCCCATGGAACTGCTGGCTGGCCATCTGCGACAGGAAGGTGGCCGGCAGGATGTAGCCGATCCCGTAGAGCGAATAGACCACGCCCAGGCGTCCTATGCCGGTGCCGCGGCCTTGTTCGTTGACGGCCGCAGGCGTGGCGGCGGGCTCCAGCGCCCGTGGCAGCCACGGCAGCACCGCCAGCAGCATGACCAGCGCGGCGACGCCATAGACCAGCCACAGGGCGGCAGAATCCAGCCCCAGCAGGTGCGCACCCAGGGCCAGAACGCCCGTCACCGCGATGCCGACGCCGGGCCCGGCGAACACCAGCGCACCGAGGCGCTGGCGGCCATGGGCGCTGGCCAGTTGCTGGCTGAGGCTGGCGATCATCACCAGTACCCAGGCGCTGGCCACGCCGGTGCCGAAGCGCAGCAGCAGGTGGCTCCAGAAACCGTCGGCGGCCCACGAGGCCAGGGTCAGCAGCACGCACAGCCACAACCCCCCATGCAGGCGCAGGCGCACCTGGGCGGGCTGGCGGGCGAACATGGCGTCCACCGCGCCGAGGAAGTAGCCCAGGTAGTTGGCGGCGGCGACCAGGCCGCCAGCGGTCAGGTCGAACTGGCCCTCGGCGATCAGTCGGGGCAGTTGTGGCGTGAGGGAGAAGCGTCCGATGCCCATGGCCATCATCAGCGCCACGGCGCTGGCCAGCAATTGCACGAAGGGCGACATGGAAAGTCTCCTGCACGAAGGGATGCGATGGATGGCAGGGTAGGGTTCATTGACTTTCAATAAAATTGAATAATGATGATCAAGTTGTTCTGTTTTGGAGAATCTCATGGAGTTCAGCCAACTGCGCATCTTCCAGGCCGTGGCCGAGGAGGGCTCGGTGACCCGCGCCGCCGAGCGATTGCACCGGGTGCCGTCGAACCTGTCGACGCGCCTGCGCCAGCTCGAGGAGCAACTGGGGGTGGAGCTGTTCCTGCGCGAGCGCCAGCGCTTGCAGCTGTCGCCGGCCGGCAAGGTGCTGCTGGACTATGCACATAGGCTGACCAGCCTGCGCGACGAAGCGCTGGCCGCGGTGCAGGGCGGCCAGCCGGCGGGGGATTTCGTGCTGGGCACCATGTACAGCACGGCAGCCATTCATTTGCCGGCGCTGCTGGCGCGCTACCACCAGGCCTACCCGGCGGTGAACCTGCAAGTGCAGGCGGCGCCCAGTGCCGAGCTGCTGGAGGGGGTGCTCAGCCATCGGCTGGACGCGGCGCTGGTGGACGGCCCGCTCAACCTGGCAGGGCTCGATGGCGTGCCGTTGTGCGAGGAAACCCTGGTGCTGATCACCAGCCCCGAGCACCCGGTGGTACACAGTGCCAGGGATGTCGCCGGCAAGGCGGTGTTCACCTTCCGCCAGGGCTGCTCGTACCGCATGCGCCTGGAAGCCTGGTACGCCCATGCCCACACGCCCATGGGGCGGGTCATGGAGATCGAGTCGTACCAGAGCATGCTGGCCTGTGTGATCGCCGGGGCCGGCGTGGCGTTGATGGCGCAGTCCATGCTCGACAGCCTGCCGGGCCGCGAGCAGGTGCGGGCGCATCGGCTGCAGGCGCCGTTCGACCAAGCGATGACCTGGCTGATGTGGCGCCAGGGCAAACGCGGGGCGAATCTGCAGGCCTGGATCGACCTGCAACAAAGCGAAACGATTGACCGACCGTCGGAAGCTGCCATCAGCGCTTGATCCGGGTCAAAATCGCCCCTATGTGTAGGAACAGAGGCATGCGCAATACAGGACATAGGTCTATGATCTGTATGACGCATCGCAAGTTTGATTGACCGTGAGGCTGACCCGTCAAGGGGGCACTATGAACGAACGCATGTACAACTGGCTCCATGACCTCGCCGTCGCCCTGGGGCTGCTCCCGCCACCGCTGCAGCCGGTGCCGATCCCGACCGACGAAGAACAGCGCAAGCGCCAGCCGCGTCGGCGCTGACCCCTGACAAAAAGGCCGCCGCATCCTATCGATGCGGCGGCCTTTTGCGTTGTTGCCCCGGGATCTGGCCTCAGGCCAGGTTCACCGTCGCCACCGGCTTGCGCGAAGCCAGGCTGACCACCACGAAGCTCACCAGGCCGATGGCCAGGCTGTAGTAGATCGGCGAGTTGGCTTCCAGGCCGTCCTTGAACATGAACAGCAGCGCGGTACCGAAGCCCAGCGTCATGCTGGCGATGGCCCCGGCGGTGGTCGCGCGTTTCCAGAAGATCGCGCCGATCAGCGGGATCAGCATGCCGCCCACCAGCAGGTTGTAAGCCAGGGTCAGGGCGCTGATCACATCGTTCACTGCCAGGGCGATACCCAGCACCACCAGGCCGGTGAGCAGGGTGAACAGGCGGTTGATGCCCAGGCTCGACTGCTTGCCGCCGCGCAGCTTGGGCAGCAGGTCTTCGGTCAGGGTGGTCGAGGCGGCCAGCAGGCCCGCGCTGGCGGTGGACATCATCGCGGCCAGGGCGGCGGCCATCAGCAGGCCGCGGATGCCCTCGGGCAACTGGCCCTTGATCATCTCGGCGAAGGCGTTGTTCGGGTTGGCCAGGTCCGGCATCAGCACATGGGCGGCCATGCCGATCAGGGCGCAGGCCAAGCCGTACAGCACGCAGTAGATACCGGCGGTGGTGCCGGCGCGCTGGCAGACCTTCTCGTCACGGGCGGTGAACACGCGCTGCCAGATATCCTGGCCGATCAGGATGCCGAAGAAGTAGATCAGGAAGTAGGTGATGATGGTGTCCCAGCCGATGGTGGTCCAGCTGAAGCTGGCCGCCGGCAGCTTGGCCACCAGGGCGTCCCAGCCGCCGGCCTTGTACAGGCACACCGGCAGCAGGATGAACATCAGGCCAACGGTCTTGATGATGAACTGGACGATGTCGGTCAGGGTCAGCGACCACATGCCGCCGATGGTCGAGTACACCACCACCACGCCGCCGCCGAACAGCAGCGCCATCCAGAACGGCACGTCAAGCAGCACCTGCAGCACGGTGCCCATGGCCAGGGTCGAGGTCACCGCGATCATCAGCGCGTAGGCGAGCATGATCGCCGCGCTGGCCTGGCGGGCCATCGGGTTGTAGCGGCGCTCCAGTACCTGGGTGACGGTGAAGATCTTCAGGCGCAGCAGCGGCTTGGCCAGGAACAGGTTGAGGGCGATGATTCCCAGGCCCAGGGCGGCGCACAGCCAGAAGCCGGAAATGCCATGGACGTAGCCCAGGCGCACGGTGCCGACGGTGGAGGCGCCACCGAGCACGGTGGTGGCCATGGTGCCCATGTACAGGGTCGGGCCGAGGTTGCGCCCGGCCACCAGGTAGTCTTCGTGGGTCTTCGCGCGCCGCATGCCGTACCAGCCGAGGCCGAGCATGCCGGCGGCATAGATCAGTACAACGATGATGTCCAAGGCCATTGGGGGTCTCCCGATTATCTTTATTATGGCGAGATCGGCCGTCCGGACGCTGCAAGGCGCCCGGCGGTCCTGTCATGTGTTGGCGGGCCTCAATGGCCCTCCCGAATGGCTCCTGCCAGGGTCAAGCAATCGATTGCAGCGCCCCTGCAAACGGGCGGTATTCGGCGGTTAGCGGCGTACCACGCCAGGCAGCACGCAGAGCATTTCGAACAGCAGGTTGGCGCCCAGCAGCGAGGTGTTGCCGGTGGTGTCGTACGGTGGGGAGACTTCGACCAGGTCGCAGCCGATCAGGTCCAGGCCGTGGCAGCCGCGGATGATCTCCATCGCCTGGATGGTGGTCAAGCCGCCGATCTCCGGGGTACCGGTGCCTGGTGCCCAGGCCGGGTCGATGCCGTCGATGTCGAACGACAGGTACACCGGGCCGCCACCGACTTTCTCGCGCACTTCGGCCATCAGCGGCTCCAGCGACTTGTGCCAGCATTCTTCGGCCTGGACCACACGGAAGCCCTGGCGACGGCTCCAGTTGAAGTCGTCGGCGGTGTAGCCCTGGGCGCGCAGGCCGATCTGCACCACGCGGTCGCAATCGAGCAGGCCCTCTTCCACGGCGCGGCGGAAGGTGGTGCCATGGGCGATCTTCTCGCCGAACATATGGTCGTTGACGTCGGCGTGGGCGTCGATGTGCACCAGGCCGATCTTGCCGTGCTTCTTGTGCAGGGCACGCAGGATCGGCAGGGTGATGGTGTGGTCGCCACCGAGGGTCAGCGGGATGACATTGTGCTCGACGATTTCATCGTAGGCCTCTTCGATGATGCGCACGGCGTCCAGCAGGTTGAAGGTGTTGATCGCCACGTCACCGATGTCGGCCACCGACAGCGAGTCGAACGGGGCGGCGCCGGTTGCCATGTTGTACGGGCGGATCATCACCGATTCGGCGCGGATCTGCCGCGGGCCGAAACGGGTGCCCGAGCGCAGCGAGGTGCCGATGTCCAGGGGCACGCCGATGAACGCGGCGTCGAGCCCTTCGGCGCTCTGCAGGTGGGGGAGTCGGAGCATGGTGGCGATGCCGCCGAAACGCGGCATTTCGTTGCCGCCCAGTGGTTGGTGGAGAATCTTGTCCACGGTGGGCCTCATCAGTCGGTCGATTGTTCTGTTTGTTCGAACCTGTGCCGCCGCGCGCCTCGTTGCTCTGGTTGTGCTGGCGGGCAGGGACATTTCGCCGCAGTCTGCGCAAGGTAGTGCCCGGGAAGAATCGCTACCGACAAAAACTTACTTCAGGAATTTCTGAACTATCGGTGCGCGGCCGGGTTAGACTCAGGCCATTTCCAGCCCACGGACCCGTTGCCCCATGGCCTCATCGCTGCCCGACCTGAAACTGCTGCGCATCTTTGCCAGCGTGGTGCGTCACCAGGGCTTCGCCAACGCCCAGCGCGACCTCAACCTGTCGACCTCGGCCATCAGCACCTACATGAGCCAGCTGGAAAGCGCCCTGGGCATCGTGCTCTGCCACCGAGGCCGTGGCGGTTTCAGCCTGACCAGCAAGGGCGAGCTGTTTCATCAGGAGACCCTGCGCCTGCTGGGGGAACTGGATGGCTTCGAGCAGTATGCGGCGGCGCTCAAGGGCGAATTGCGCGGCACCCTCAACCTCGGGGTGATCGACTCCACCGTGGGCGACCGCGCCCTGCCGCTGGCGGAGGCCATCGGCGCCTATAGCCAGGAACACCCGGCGGTACACCTGCACCTGTCGGTGTCCAGCCCTTACGAACTGCAATTGGGCGTGCAGGACAACCGCCTGGACCTGGCCATCGGCGCGTTTTCATCGCGCATGAGTGGCCTGGTCTACCAGCCGTTGTACCGCGAGCAGCACTGGCTGTATTGCAGCAGCCGTCACGCGCTGTTCGGCGAGCGACGGATCCCGGAGCCGGTGATTACCCAACAGCGCATGGTCGGGCGTGGCTATTGGAGCCAGGCGGAGCTGGCCCGGCACGGTTTCAAGCACAGCGCCGCCACCGTGGAGAGCATGGAAGCGCAACTGATTCTGATTCTCTCCGGCGCCTACATTGGCTACCTGCCCGAGCACTACGCCCAGGCCTGGGTCGACAAGGGCGACCTGCGCGTGCTGTCGCCGGCGACCTTCGGCTACCAGGCGCCGTTTTCCCTGATCATCCGCCGTGGCCGGAGCCGGGAACCCTTGATCCAGACGTTCCGTGACCTGCTCAAGAGCCAGCTCAATGTGGGCTGATCCAGGTCGCTTTCAGCACATTCCGTCAGGTCGGGTAAATTTCCTACGAAAGTTGACCGCTCACGTGATGGCCTTCTGCTAAATATCTACTTGCTTTGATGATTTTCCCACTCATCTGGATAAGCAAGGGATCGCCAACGATGCGCATGAATTTGCCCGTCACCGAGCACGAAAGAACCTTTCCCCAAGACCAGCGGCTGATCTCCACCACCGACCTGAACAGTCGCATTACCTATTGCAACGACGCCTTCGTGGCCATCAGCGGTTTCACCTACGACGAACTGGTCGGCCAGCCGCACAATCTGGTGCGTCATCCTGACATGCCGCCGGCGGTCTTCGGGCATATGTGGGACACCATCAAGCAAGGCAAACCCTGGATGGGCGTGGTCAAGAACCGCGCCAAGAACGGCGACTTCTACTGGGTCAGCGCCTACGTCACGGCGGTCTACGAGAACGGTCGCATCAGCGGCTACGAGTCGGTGCGCTCGGTGCCGACCCGGGAGCAGATCCGCCGGGCCGAGAATTTGTATGCCCGCCTGCGGGCGGGGCGCTCGCCAGTGCCCCTGGCGGCGCGCCTCGGTTATGGCGTCGGTCATGGCTGGCCTTTGATTGGCGCAGGCTTGCTTTCAGCCGCCGCCTACCTGTGGCTGCCCCCCTACGCGGCACTGGGTGTGCTGATGGCCAGCCTGCTGGCGGCCTGGTACGTGGTCGAGCACCGGCAGAACCAGTCGATCCGACGCACCCTGCAAGAGCACCCCAAGGCCTTCACCAGCCCGCTGGTGGCGCTGACCTACAGCGACAACCCCGGGCTGCAGGGCCAGCTCGACCTGGCGATCATCAGCGAGGAGGCGCGCCTGCAGACTGCGCTGACCCGTCTGGTGGACGCCGGTGTCGGGGTCAAGTCACGGGCCGCGCAGTCCGCCGACCTGTCCGATGCCCAGGCGCAGATGCTCGACCGCCAGCGCAGCGAGACCGACCAGTCGGCCACCGCCATCGCGCAGATGGCGGCGACCATCCAGCAGGTCACCCATAACGTGCAGAGCACCGCCCATGCCGCCAGCGACGCCGACCAGCTGGCACAGCAGGGCAGCGACCTGGCGCAGCAGAGCCTGCGCGCCATGGGCAGCATGAGCGAGGCGGTGAGCGACATCGGCCAGGCGGTCAACGCCCTGGCCGAGCAGACGCAGTCGATCGGTAGCGTGGTGGATGTGATCACCTCGATTGCCGAGCAGACCAACCTGCTGGCGCTCAATGCCGCCATCGAGGCGGCGCGGGCCGGCGAGCAGGGCCGGGGTTTCGCCGTGGTGGCGGATGAAGTGCGCTCGCTGGCGCAGCGGACCCGCGCCTCGACCGAGGAGATCCACCACATCATCTCCACCCTGCGCTCCGGTGCCGACCGCGCGGTGGCCAGCGCCAGCCGCGGCCAACAGATCTCCAGCGACAGCGTGCACAGTGTCGAGGCGGTGCAGGCGGCGTTGTCGGGGATCGCCCAGGCGGTCAGTCGCATCACTGGCATGAGCCAACAGATGGCCACGGCGTCCGAGCAGCAGAGCCATGTCGCCGAGGACATCAACCAGCAGATCGTGCGCATCGCCCATTTGTGCGACGAAAGCGCGGGGCAGGCCAGGCAGGGGGCCGAGATCAGCCAGGACCTGGAGCGCATGGCGGAGTACCTGCACAGCCTGGCGGAGCGGTTCAACCGCTGAAGTTGGACTGTGTGAGCGGTGCGTGGGAGCGGGCTTGCCCCGCGATTGCGGTGCTGGCTTTATCGCGGGGCAAGCCCGCTCCCACGAATGCCTCGCAGCAACCCGGGGATGGCAGCCCTGTGGCAAACTACCCGCCCCAAGGAGCCCCCCATGCCCAGACCCCGCTGCGAGCGTTGTCAGCGCCCGCTCGCCCATTGCCTTTGCCCACTGATCCCGCACCTGGACAGCCGCACCCGCGTGGTCGTGCTGCAGCACCCCAGTGAAACCGCCCACGCCCTGAACACCGCACGCCTTGCGGTCCTTGGGCTGGTCAACGCCGAGCTGCGGATCGGCGAGGTGTTCGACGACCTGCACACGCTGCTGGCCACGCCGGGCTATCGACCCGCGTTGCTGTTCCCCGGTGATGAAGCCGAGGTTCTGCAAGGCTATGGTCAAGACGTCGACCTGCCGCTGATGCTGATCGTGCCGGATGGCACCTGGCGCAAGGCGCGCAAGATGCTGTACCTGAACCCGCAGCTCGAGGCGCTGCCGCGAGTGGCCCTGGGCAACGTCCCACCCTCGCGCTACCGGCTGCGCAAGGCACCGGAACCAGGGGCCTTGTCGACCCTGGAGGCGGTGGTGCAGGCGTTGAATGTGTTGGAGGCGCCGAGCGGCTTCGCTGCTTTGTTGAGGCCTTTCGAAGCGCTGATCGAGGGGCAGATCAGCGCGATGGGGCAGGAGACGTTCGAACGTAATCATGGCGAAAAGTGAGCACTACGCCGATCACCAGCACCCTGTTTTGGTTCACCGACAGGGGCGCGTTCGCCGGTGAGGCCCTGATCTGGGGCATGGCCGCCGCCTGCTGCGGCCCGTGCACACCTCGTCCCGCCTGAGGTGCCGTGTTTCCGGCACTGCTATTGCTAGGTCAACCATGCATCGATAACGGACAAGCATTGCGTGGTGAGGAACTGATTATGCCTCGGGCCTTTTTCAATGAGATGTACGATGCGGCGGGTGATTGCCGGCCTCATTATCAGGCGTTCGCACGCTGGCTGGCCGATACGCCGTTGGAGCTGCTCGAACAGCGGCGTCGCGAGGCGGACCTGCTGTTTCACCGGGCAGGCATCACGTTCACCTTGTACGGCGATGAGCAGGGTACCGAGCGGCTGATCCCCTTCGATATCATTCCGCGCAGCATCAAGGCCAGCGAGTGGCAGGTCGTGGAGCGTGGCTGCATCCAGCGGGTGCAGGCGTTGAACCTGTTCCTCGAGGACATCTACCACGACCAGCGGATCCTCAAGCAAGGCATCATCCCACCGGAGCAGGTACTGGCCAACGACGGTTACCAGGTGGCCATGCAGGGGCTGGACCTGCACCGAGGCATCTATGCGCACATCGCCGGTGTCGATCTGGTGCGCGATGGCGACGGCAGCTACTACGTCCTGGAAGACAACCTGCGCACACCGAGCGGCGTGAGCTACATGCTCGAAGATCGCAAGATGATGATGCGGCTGTTCCCGGAGCTGTTCGCCGCCCAGCGGGTGGCGCCCATCGACCACTATCCCAATCTGTTGCTGGACACCCTCAAGCGCTCAAGCCCGCTGGACAACCCCACCACCGTGGTGCTGACTCCGGGCCGCTTCAACAGTGCCTATTTCGAGCATGCCTTCCTGGCGCGGGAAATGGGTGTGGAACTGGTGGAGGGCGCTGACCTGTTCGTGCGTGACAACCGGGTGTTCATGCGTACCACGTCAGGCCCGCAGGCGGTCGATGTGATCTACCGCCGGCTGGACGATGCCTTCCTCGATCCGCTGACGTTCAATCCGGACTCGTTGCTGGGCGTGCCAGGACTGATCACGGCCTACCGGGCCGGCAACGTTGTGCTGGCCAACGCCGTGGGCACCGGAGTGGCTGACGACAAGTCGATCTACCCGTATGTCGACGACATGATCCGCTTCTACCTGAGCGAAGAGCCGATTCTCAAGAACGTGCCCACCTGGCAATGTCGCAAGCCTGCGGAGTTGTCCCATGTGCTGGCCAATCTGGCGGACCTGGTGGTCAAGGAAACCCAAGGGTCTGGTGGCTACGGCATGTTGGTCGGGCCGGCCGCCAGCACGGCGGAAATCGAAGCGTTCCGTGCCCGTATCAAGGCGCGACCCCATGCGTACATCGCACAGCCCACGCTGTGCCTATCCACTTGCCCGACCTTTGTCGAAAGTGGCATATCGCCCAGGCATATCGACCTGCGCCCCTTTGTGCTGTCAGGCAAGGAAACCCGCCTGGTGCCAGGTGGCCTGACCCGCGTGGCGCTGCGTGAAGGCTCGCTGGTGGTCAATTCTTCCCAGGGCGGCGGCACCAAGGACACCTGGGTGGTGGAGGACTGAATCATGCTTTCAAGAACGGCTGCCGACCTGTATTGGATGTCCCGTTACCTTGAGCGCGCGGAGAACCTCGCACGCATGCTCGAAGTCAGCTATTCGCTTTCGCTGATGCCGCAGGCGGGGCGTAGCGATGGCCGAGCCGAGCTGGCGATGTCGCTGCTGGCGGCGGGGACGCTGGACGATTATCACCGTCGCCATGGTGAACTCAACGTCGAGTACATGCTGCATTTTTTCGCCCTGGACGAACGCAATCCCGGCAGCATCTATTGTTGCCTGCGCGCGGCTCGCAGCAATGCGCATGCCGTGCGCGGGCGGATCACTGCTGACATGTGGGAGAACATCAACGCTACATGGCTCGAGATGCGCAACATCGCCGACAAGGGCCTGGCACGCTACGGCATCAACTCTTTCTGCGAATGGGTCAAGGAGCGTTCGCATCTGTTCCGCGGAGCCACCGCCGGCACCATCATGCGCAATGACGCCTATGGCTTCATCCGGCTGGGCACCTTCCTCGAACGGGCCGACAACACGCTGCGCCTGTTGGATGCGCGCTACGAAATGTTTGGTGAGGAGTCCGAGGAGGTCAGTGACAATTCGGCCCGTGGCTATTACCAGTGGAGTGCCTTGCTGCGGGCACTGTCCTCCTTCGAGGCGTTCAATGAAATCTACCGCACGGCTCCCGGTGCCGAGCAGGTGTCGGAGATGTTGTTGCTACGCGCGGACGTACCGCGTTCGCTGCA
Source organism: Pseudomonas sp. P65(2024) (assembly GCF_057480955.1). Taxonomy (NCBI): domain Bacteria; kingdom Pseudomonadati; phylum Pseudomonadota; class Gammaproteobacteria; order Pseudomonadales; family Pseudomonadaceae; genus Pseudomonas; species Pseudomonas sp. P65(2024). Next base: position 152,232 of record NZ_JBLIYX010000012.1, on the reverse strand, counting down.
TGCCTGTGTCGAGGAGCTGGCCCAGTTGCTGGCCGGCCTGCCGGGCGACAACGGGCGCCCGGCGCAACGCCTGGCGGCAGAGCTGAGTGCGCGGTTGCGCTTTACCGGTATCGAGGAAATTCTCGCGTCCGGATTGCATCAGTGGCTGAACCATCACATTGGCCAGATCAATCATCTGGGGCAGAGCGTTCACGATTCCTATCTGGAGGTAGTATGAGACTGTCCATTCGTCACGACACCACTTATCACTATTCCGACGATGTCTGCATGAGCATTCAGCTGCTGCGACTGACGCCCCAGAGCAGCGAGCGCCAGCGCGTCCTGCAATGGCAGCTGGAATTGCCGCGCCCGGTAGGCAGCCAACTTGACCCTTATGGCAACGTCCTGCACGTGCTGACGCTCGACGAACCCCATGGTGCGTTGATGCTGAGCGCCCACGGCGAGGTGGAGATCGACCAGACCCTGGAGGTGGAGCACGACTCTCGATCGGCCTTGCCCTTCCTGCGCTCGAGCAAGCTCAGCAACCCCGACGAGGCGTTGCGCGATTTCGCCGTGCGCCACTGTGGCGCTCGTCGTGATCGGACGGCGCTGATCGAGTTGATGAACGGATTGGCCGATCACATGGCCTACAGGCCCGGTTCGACGGCGGTCGATACCGTGGCCGCCGAGGCGTTCGCCAACCGCGCCGGAGTCTGCCAGGACCATACCCACGCTTTTCTCGCCTGTGCCCGCAGCCTGGGCGTGCCGGCGCGCTATGTGTCAGGTTACCTGTGCACCGAGGACGAGAACCATCTGGCCAGTCACGCCTGGGCCGAGGCCTGGCTTGACGATGGCTGGTACAGCTTCGATGTGACCAACCGCCTGGCTCGGCCCGAGCGCCACCTGAAACTGGCGGTGGGGCATGATTACCTGGACGCTTGCCCGGTACGCGGCATGCGCCGTGGCGGTGGGACCGAGTCGATGCAGGCACAGGTTCTGGTCAGCTCCAAGCCACAGCTTCAGCAGCAATAGCGACACTTCCTACCTCTGCATGAGTTAGCACCATGACGTACTGCGTTGCGATGCACCTGGCCGATGGGCTGGTGTTCATTTCGGATTCACGGACCAATGCGGGGATCGACCAGATATCGACGTTTCGCAAGCTGTTCGTTTTCAACCGCTCGGGCGAGCGTGTGATTGTGCTGCAGACCGCCGGCAACCTGGCCACGTCGCAATCAGTGGTGAGCCTGCTCCGTCAGCGCTGCAACCAGGACGGCGCGCACCTGTTGAACGTGCCGACGCTGTATGACGCCACGGCGCTGGTGGCCGAGACCATCCGCGAGGTGATCGCCCGCGACTGCACCAAACTGGCAGGCAAGGTCGACCTGAGCTGCTCGTTCCTGGTGGGCGGGCAGATCGCCGAGCAGCCCATGGGGGTGTACAACATCTATCCCCAGGGTAATTTCATCCAGGCCACGGAAGACACGCCGTTCATGCAACTGGGCGAGAGCAAGTACGGCAGGCCGATCCTTGATCGCAACCTGCTGTATCACACCCCCCTGGGCGAGGGATTGCGCTGTGGCCTGATCTCGTTCGATTCGACCATGCGCAGCAACCTGTCGGTGGGCATGCCACTGGATGTGCTGGTGTATCGCAAGGACAGCCTGGCTGCCAGCAACTGTCACCGGATCGGCACCCACGATCCCTATTTTCTGCGGATCCAGGCGCAGTGGGCCGATGGTCTGCGGGATCTGCTCGCCGCGTTGCCGGAGCCACCGGAGGTTTATATCCGCTGAGGGCGTTTATCGGGGATAGGGGCGCACCACCGATCCCGCTGTGCTGATATGCCTGTCTGAGCGGGCTTGTCCGTGAAGGCGCCTGGATAGGCATTCACCGCTCTCGCAACGCTTCGGTCCTGGCCTTGAGGACGGGTTTGAGCAGATAGTCCAGCACGCTCTTCTGCCCGGTGATGATATCCACCGTGGCCACCATCCCCGGAATGATCAGCAGCGGCTTGTTGTCCCCGCCCAGGTGGTTCTTGTCCGTGCGCACCTGGATCAGGTAGAACGCATTGCCCTTGTCGTCGGTGACGGTGTCCGCGCCGATCAGCTCCAGCTTGGCCTTGAGCCCGCCGTAGATGGTGTAGTCGTAGGCGCTGAACTTGACCATCGCGGTCTGCCCCGGGTGCAGGAACGCCACGTCCTGGGGCCTTACCTTGGCCTCGATCAGCAGGTTGTCCTCGATCGGCACGATCTCCACCAGGTCGCTGCCGGGCTGGACCACGCCGCCGATGGTGTTGACCTTCAGCAGCTTGACGATGCCGCGCACCGGCGACACCACGGTGGTGCGGTTGACCCGGTCGTCGATGGCGATGCTGGTGGCGGTGATCTTCGACAGCTCCGTGCGCTTGTCGTTGAGTTCCTTGGCGGCGTCGGAACGGAAGCTGGCGTCGGATTCCTGGATCTTGCTGCGGATCTCCGCGATCGCCGCTTCGGCGCGGGGAATGGCCAGGTTGGTGGCATTGAGCTGGCCGCGCGCCTCGACGCTGCGCTGCTTCAAGCGCAGGATTTCCACGGGGGATATGGCACCCTTGCTCACCAGTGGCGAGGACATGTCCAGTTCCTGTTGCAGCAGGCCGACCGCCGAGCGGTATTGATCGACCTTGGAGCGGAACTCGGCAAGCTCCTGGGTCTTTTGCCGCAATTGTTCGTTGAGGGTCTGCTTTTCGCTGGCCAAGCGGCGCTGGCGCGAGTCATACAGAGCGGCTTCGTCCTCGGCCACCTGCGGTGCCTTGGCGCGGACTTCGCTCGACAACACGAAGGGACGGCCTTCGGACTCGGCCGACAGGCGCTCGACCTGGGCGGTGAGCGCGTAGCGGTCGGCTTCACTCTCGCCCTTGTTCGACTTGAAGCGCGTGTCGTCCAGGCGCAGCAGGGTCGCGCCCTTGTCGACCATCTGCCCTTCACGCACGAAGATCTCGGTGACGATGCCGCCCTCAAGGTTCTGCACCACCTGCACCTTGCTAGACGGAATGGCCTTGCCCTCGCCGACGGTGACCTCGTCGAGCACCGCGAAATTGGCCCAGACCAGGGCTACCAACAGCAGGATCGCGGCCAGCCACACGGTCAGGCGCGACAGGCTGGGCGATTCCTGCAAGGTGGCACCGGCCAGCTCCGGCATGTAGTCGCGCTCGGCGCGCTTGTCGGCGCCCTGGAGGTAGCTGCGCACGCTGTGGCTGAGGGGCATGTTCTACCTCCGGTGCAGACCGAGGCCGTTGTGGAATCCCAGGTTGTTGGTTCACAGCGCCGCGCCGATACGGCCCTTGCGCAGCGCGTCGATGACCGCGTCCTTCGGCCCGTCGGCGACGATCTTGCCGTTGTCCAGCACCAGCAGCCGGTCCACCAGGCTGAGCATCGAGGTGCGGTGTGTGACCAGCAGCAGGGTTTTGCCCTGCACCCAGTTCAGCAGGCGCTGGCGCAGTTGCTCCTCGCTGCTGTTGTCCATGTGGCTGGTGGGTTCGTCGAGGATCAGGATCGGCGGCTCCAGCAGCAGGGCCCGGGCCAGCAGCACGGCCTGGCGTTGGCCGCCGGACAGCAGCTGGCCGCGCTCGCCCACCGGGCGGTCGAAGCCTTGCGGGTGCTGGCGGGCCAGTTCGCTGACCCCGGTCAGCTCGGCCACCTCGAGCATGCGCGCATCGCTGACGTGGCGGGCGCCGAGCGTGAGGTTGTCGCGCAGGCTGCCGGCCAGCAGGGGCAGGTCGTGGGCCACGTAGCCGACCTGGCTGCGCAGGTCGGCGATGTCCAGCTGGCGCAGGTCGAGGTTGTCCAGCAAAACCTGGCCATCTTCGGGGTGATGGAAGCCCATCAGCAGGCGGGTGAGGGTACTCTTGCCCGAGCCGCTGCGGCCGATGATACCGATGCGCTCGCCCGGCTTGAGTGTGACGCTGACATCATTGAGCGCCGGGGCCGTTTGCCCGGCATAGCGAAACGTGGCGTGGTTGATGCTGATGCCACCCTGCAGCGCGGTGTGTTCCAGGGCCTGGTGCTCGGCTTCGCGTTCCTGGGGCAGGCTCATCAGCGCGTCGGTGCTGCGCATGGTCAACTGCGCCTGCTGGTAGCGAGTGATCAGCCCGGCGATCTGGCCCAGCGGCGCGAGGACCCGGCTGCCGAGCATGTAGCTGGCCACCAGCGCGCCGACGCTGAGGTTGCCGGCGATGATGCTGTAGACCCCGGCGACGATGGTGGCCATGCCGCAGAATTGTTGGATGAAGAGCGTGCCGTTGCTGGCCAACGAGGACAGGTTGCGGGCATGGGCGTCGAGGCGGGCGATGGCGCCGTTGGTGTGCTCCCACTGGTACTGGCGTTCGCTTTCGGCGCCGCAGGCCTTGAGGGTTTCCAGTCCGCCGAGGGTCTCGATCAGCAGCGCCTGGCGCACCGCGCCGAGGCTCAGACTCTTCTGTACCGTGTCACGCAGGCGCACCTGGATGAACAGCGCCAGGCCCACGGCCAGCGGGAAGGCGATCAGCGGGATCACCACCAGCCAGCCACCGAGCAGGCCGATCACCAGCAGCATCAGCGCCACGAATGGCAGGTCGATGATGCTGGTCAGGGTGACCGCGGTGAGGAATTCACGCAGTCCCTGGAAGTCATGGATGCTCTGGGCGAAGCCGCCGATGGTGGCCGGCCGCGCCTTCATGCTCATGCCGGTAATGCGTTCGAACAAAGTGGCCGAGAGAATCAGGTCGGTCTTCTTGCCAGCCTGGTCCAGCAGGTGCGCACGAACCATGCGCAGCACCAGCTCGAAGGCTGTGCCGATGAACAGGCCGGCCACCAGCACCCAGAGGGTGGACAGCGCCTGGTTGGGCACCACGCGGTCGTAGGTCTGCATGACGAACAGCGGCACCATCAAACCCAGCAGGTTGATCAGCAGGCTGGCCAGCAGGGCATCGCCATACAGCCATCGGGAGTGGCGCACGGTGTCGCGGAACCAGGCGTTGACCCGCGGGATCAGTGGGGCGCGCACCTCTTCCAAGGTATGACGGGGACGGGCGAACAGGGCCTGGCCGCTGTAGGCTTCGGCCAAGGCATCGCGTTCGACCCACTGCTCGCCGCCTTCGGCTTCGCACGGCAGCAGCAGGCCCCGGCCGTTGTCCCCCCAGCGCTGCAGCACGGCGCTGCGGCCGTCGTTGAGGATCAGCAAGACCGGCAGGTTGAGTGCCGAGATGGCGTCCAGCTCACGCTGCAGAACCCGCGCCTGCAACCCCGCCCGCGCGGCGGCGCGGGGCAGCAGGGCCAGGGGCAGGCGCTGCGCGGCCAGCGGCAGGCCGCTGCACAGGCTGGCGCGGCTGGCAGGGCAGCCGTGCAACTTGCACAGGATCAACAGGCCATCGAGCAACGGATCATCAACATCCAGGCGCGGTTGCGCGCTTTGCATACTGGTCACGATGGCCTACTCCTGCCGCGGTGGACGGGAAACGGGCGCTGGCGAAAAATCTCTTGTCTCGTCAGAACCTAGCGCATGTCTGGCAGTTTCGCCTCGTTGCGTACTTCGGTCTTGGCGATGGCCTCGGGCGGCAGCGAGATGTGCTGCTTGCTCAGCAACTCACCCATGGTCGCCAGGACTCGGTACATGGAGAACTCTTCGGTGTAGCGCACTTCGGTATAGCGTCGGTTGGCGTTGTACAGCTCGTTCTCGCTATCGAGCACGTCGAGCAGGGTACGCTGGCCCAGGCCGAACTGGTCCTGGTAGGCGGCGCGTACGCGCTGGGTGGTTTCGGCGTACTCGCGGGCGCTCGGGGTCTGCTTGCGGGCGTTGTTCATCGCGTTCCAGGCCAGGCTGAGGTTTTCATTCAGCTCGCGCAGGGCGTTGTTGCGGATGTCCATCGCCTGGTTGATCTTGTGCGCGTCGGACTGCAGGCGGGCCTTGTCGCTGCCGCCGCGGAACAGGTTGTAGCTGAGCTCGACGCCGGCCTGCCAGTCGTTGTTGTCGTGGCCCTTCTGGCCGCCGATATTGTTGTTGGCGCCGGTGGCCAGCACCGCGTCCAGGCGCGGGTAGAAGGGCGACTTGGCCACTTCGTATTGCTGCTCGGCGGAGCGTACGTCAGCCTGGGCCGACTTCAGGTAGGGGTTGTTCTCCAGCATGCCCTGGCGGGCGTTGAGCAGGTCGGCCGGTACTTCGCCCTTGATCGTGACCGGTGTTTCCAGCTCGTCCGGCATGCGCCCGACTACGCTGTAGAAGTTGGCCTCGGCGTCGGCCAGGTCGACCTCGGCGGTGTCCAGGTTGTTCTCGGCCAGGGCGCGACGGGCGCGGGACTGGTCGAGGTCGGCGGTGCTGCCCACGCCACGCTCGCTGCGCAGGCCGATCTGGTCGTTGACCCGCAGGTGCGCCTGCAGGTTGTTCTTGGCCAGGGTCACCAGCTCGCGGCGCTTGAGCACTTCGAGGTAGACCTCGATGGCGCGCAGGGCGACGGTCTCGGCGGTGGCCTGGGTGTAGTAGGCGCGCGAGGTGGCCACCGCTTCGGTGCGGGCGACCTCGTTGGAGGTGTTGAAGCCGTCGAACAGCATCTGCCGCAGGCGCAGTTCGGACTGGGTGTAGTTGAGGGTTTCCTTGTTGTGGTTACGCGTGCCGTCGGGGTTGAAGCCGCGGGTGTTGGTGTTGTCCGAGCGTTGCCGGCCGTAGCCTGCGACCAGATCGACGGTTGGGTAGTACCCCCCGCGGGCGAACTTCACATCCTCGTCGGCCGACAGCCTGCTGTTGCGGCTGGCGCTGATCTCGGGATGCTGGTCCACGGCGTTCTGGACAGCCTCGGTGATCGACATCGCCTGACTGTTGGCACACGCCATGGCCAACAAAATCGCACTGGTGATGGGGGTTAAAGCGCGCATGGGGTACATCTCCCTGGTCTTGAATAATGTCCTGCTGTTCGCCAAAAAAATGACGAAAAATTAGAATCAAACCGTTTCAGGTTTGTAACAACAGAGCTAAGAACATTTATCGGGCGAGCTAAGAAGATTTTTTCATAAGATATATGCAAAAAAAAACTTATGCGGTCTAAGGAATCCGGGACATTGTTTCATTCAGGTGGTTACGGGAATTGGCTGGGACAGGCGATTTTCGGGCCTTTGTGAAAGTTCCAGATTTTTTGCAGCTAAGGAGACAGGGGAGGAAGGCGAAAGCGGAATTTGGCGACAAAAAAATGGCACTTGATAATGGCCATTCGCCCTCTTCGCTATCGCGGCAGTCGTCACAAGGAGCGTGGTTTCTCACGAACGTGACAGCAGCGATCCACCAGCCATGGCACTCGGAACGTTGCGCACATTACCCGGCACGCCTTGATCTGCGAAAAGCCCATCGGCAGGGGAGGCGTACGCTCATGGCTAAATTAGTCGGTGTAGTCGGCAAGGTGATCGGCCAGGTATTCGCGGTGGGCGACGATGGTCATCGCCGCCTGTTGGTGGAAGGCGACCGCTTGTTCGCCGGCGAACAACTCGAGACCGGCAGCGAGGGCGCCGTGGCGGTGCGTTTGCACAATGGCGCGGAGCTGACCCTGGGTCGCGGCAGCAGCCTGGAGATGACCACCGACCTGCTGGCCAATCGCGCTCCCCATGTGCAGGCGCCTGATGCTCAGCCCAGCGAGGCCCAGCTCAGCGATGTCGAGCAGTTGCAAAAAGCCATTGCCGCAGGTGCCGACCCCACGCACGACGCTGAAGCGACGGCGGCGGGTGGCAACCCCTCAGGCGTTTCGGGGGCGCTCGGCGGAGGCCACAGTTTCGTGATACTGACTGAAGTGGGCGCCCGTGTGGATCCCACCATCGGTTTCCCCACCGCGGGATTCAATGGCTTCCCCCTGCTGGCCAACCTCGAGCTTGGCGGCCTCGATGGCAACGATGACGGGCCGCTCCCAGCCAATACGCCGGTGGTCGACAATCCGGTCAGCCTCACTGGCCTGGAGGTCAGCCCGGCCGAATTGACCCTGGACGAGGCCAACCTGCCACAGGGCTCGGCCAGCAACCCTGCGGCGCTGACACAGGCCGGCAGTTTCACGGTGGTGGCTGCCGACGGCGTGTTCAACCTCAGTGTCGGTGGCATCAATGTGGTCACGGCGGGCGTGGTCACGGGCGTCGGGCAGTCCATCGTCACCGGGCTCGGCAATGTGCTGACCATTACCGGCTACAACCCGGCCACCGGCGTGGTGAGCTACAGCTACACCCTGACCGGCGCCGAGCATCACCCTGACGGCACGGGTACCAACACGCTGGGCGAGCATTTCCCGGTGCTGGTCAGCGATACGGATGGCGACGTGGCCAGCGGATCCCTGGACGTGATCATCCGCGACGATGTGCCACGGGCCGTAAACGACAGCAATCCCACCGCCGCCACCGAGCAGCAGGTGGAACTCAGCGGCAATGTGCTGAGCAATGACATCCAGGGAGCGGACCGTATCCCAAGCGGTCCGGTGGTGGCCGGTACCTTCGTTGGCACCTACGGCACCCTGGTGCTGGCGGCGGACGGTTCCTACACCTACACCCTCAACACCAACGACCCGGACTTCAAGAACCTGCACGGCGGTGGCAATGGGGTGGAGACCTTCACCTACACCCTGAAGGATGCCGACGGCGACACCAGCACCGCGACCCTGACCCTCAACGTCAGCAACCTCAACGACCCGGTGACCCTGGGCGGGCTGGACGTGAACGGTGGCGAACTGACCGTCTACGAGAAGAACCTGGCCGACGGCAGCGCGCCGAACCCGGGCGCCCTGACCCAGAGCGGCACTTTCACGGTCAGCGCGCCGGATGGCCTGCAATCCTTGAGCGTCGGCGGCATCAGCGTGGTCAGCGGTGGCGTGGCGGCGAGCTTCCCGCAGTCGATCACCACGGCCCTGGGCAATACCCTGACCATCACCGGCTACAACCCGGCCACGGGCGTGATCAGCTACAGCTACACCTTGCTGGACAATGAGACCCATGCCAACGGCGACGGCGCCAACAGCCTCACGGAGCACTTCACCGTCACGGCCACGGATACCGACGGCAGCACGGCCAGTGGCTCGCTGGACGTCAATATTGTCGATGACCTGCCCAAGGCTGTGAACGACACCAATGCCACCGCTGCCACCGAACAGCATGTGGAACTCAGCGGCAATGTGCTGAGCAATGACCTCCAGGGGGCGGATCGGATCCCCAGCGGTCCGGTGGTGGCCGGTACCTTCGTTGGCACCTACGGCACCCTGGTGCTGGCGGCGGACGGTTCCTACACCTACACCCTCAACACCAACGACCCGGACTTCAAGAACCTGCACGGCGGTGGCAATGGGGTGGAGACCTTCACCTACACCCTGAAGGATGCCGACGGCGACACCAGCACCGCGACCCTGACCCTCAATGTCAGCAACCTCAACGACCCGGTGACCCTGGGCGGGCTGGACGTGAACGGTGGCGAACTGACCGTCTACGAGAAGAACCTGGCCGATGGCAGCGCGCCGAACCCGGGTGCTCTGACCCAGAGCGGCACTTTCACGGTCAGCGCGCCGGATGGCCTGCAATCCTTGAGCGTCGGCGGCATCAGCGTGGTCAGCGGCGGCGTGGCGGCGAGCTTCCCGCAGTCGATCACCACGGCCTTGGGCAATACCCTGACCATCACCGGCTACAACCCCACCACGGGCGTGATCAGCTACAGCTACACCTTGCTGGACAACGAGAGCCACGCCAACGGCGACGGCGCCAACAGCCTCACGGAGCACTTCACCGTCACGGCCACGGATACCGACGGCAGCACGGCCAGTGGCTCGCTGGACGTCAATATCGTCGATGACCTGCCCAAGGCCGACAGCGACTTCGCCAACGTCTATGAAGGCGGTACGGTCAGTGGCAACGTGCTGGTCAACGATGTGAGTGGTGCCGATACGGTGGCCGACGGCAAGTATGTGGTGGGCGTGCGCGCGGGCAGCGACACGTCCTCATCGGCCATCGGCCAGTTGGGCAGCAATGTGGTTGGGCAGTATGGCTACCTGACCCTCGACGCCCAAGGCAATGCCACCTACCACGCCAACCCCGACAGCGTGGCGCCGGCCGGTGCCACGGATGTGTTTGTCTACACCATCCGCGATGCCGATGGCGATGAGAGCACCACCACCATCACCATCAGCGTGCACGACTGTTCGCTCATTGCGGGTCCCAACAGCGGCGTGACCGTCTATGAGAAGGCGCTCGATCTCATCAAGGACGGCCATGACCTGGCCGGTGGCAATGTCACCGGCAGCGATCCTGGCGCCACAGGCGAGACGGCCAGTGGATCGCTGGCCGGCTCCATCAGTGGCGGAGTGGGCGCCTTGACCTTTTCCCTGGTCGGCAACGCCACCGGCCAGTACGGCCAGATCCTTCTGAACGCCGATGGCTCCTACACCTACACCCTGACCTCGGCGCCAAATTCGCCGAATCATGTCAACGATGGGCCGAACGTGCTGACGGAAACCTTCACCTACCAGGTGAAGGATTCGCTGGGCAACACCACCACCAGTACCATCGTGATCAGCATCGTCGACGACGTACCCAAGGCCCACAGCGACTTCGCCAACGTCTATGAAGGCGGCACGGTCAGCGGCAACGTGCTGGTCAACGATGTGATCGGCGCGGATGTGCCGGCCGATGGCAAGTACGTGGTCGGCGTGCGCGCAGGCGCCGACACCTCGACCTCGGCCATCGGCCAGCTGGGCAGCAATGTGGTTGGGCAGTACGGCTACCTGACCCTCGACGCCCAGGGCAACGCCACCTACCACGCCAACCCCGACAGCGTGGCGCCGCCCGGTGCCACCGATGTATTTGTCTATACCATCCGCGATGCCGATGGCGACGAGAGCACGACGACCATCACCATCGACGTGCACGATATCTCGCTGGTCGCCTGTCCGGACGACACGGCCAAGGTCTACGAGAAAGCCCTGGACCTGACCAAGGATGGCAACGACTTGGCCGCCGGCACGGTCACCGGCAGCGATCCGCATGCCACCACGGAAACCACCAGCGGCTCGCTGGCCGGCTCGGTCAGTGGCGGCGTCGGCGCCCTGACCTTCACCCTGGTGGGCAACGCCACCGGGCAGTACGGCCAGATCCAGCTGAACGGCGATGGCACTTACACGTACACCCTGACCTCGGCGCCGAACTCGCCCAACCATGCCAACGACGGCCCGAATGTGGTCACCGAGAGCTTCACCTACCAAGTCAAGGACTCGCTCGGCAACACCACCACCAGCACCATCGTGGTCAGCATCGTCGACGATGTGCCCAAGGCTCATTGCGATGTGGCTTCGGTCACGGAAGGCGCCAGTGTCAGCGGCAACGTGCTGGATAACGATGTGGTCGGCGCCGATGTACGTGCCGACGGACAATACGTGGTCGGCGTGCGAGCAGGCTCCGACACCTCGACGTCAGCCATCGGCCATGTCGGCGATACGATCGTCGGCCAGTATGGCTACCTGACCCTGGACAGCCAGGGCAACGCCACCTACCACGCCAATCCCAATAGCGTGCCGCCCACCGGGGCAACCGACAGCTTCGTCTACACCATCCGCGACGCCGATGGCGACGAGAGCACCACGACCATCCGCATCAATGTCCAGGACAGCAAACTGGTGGCGTGCGAGGACAACGACGTCACCGTCTACGAAAAAGCCCTGGACCTGCACAAGGATGGCAACGACCTGGCCGCCGGCAGCGTGACCGGCAGCGATCCGAACTCCACCGGCGAGACGGCCTCCGGCAGCCTGGTCGGCTCGGTGCATGGTGGCGTCGGCGCCCTGACCTACAGCCTGGTCGGCAACGCCGTGGGCCAGTACGGCCAGATCCAGCTCAACGCAGACGGCTCCTATACCTACACCCTGACCTCGGCGCCGAAGACCCCGGGTGGCGCCAACGACGGGGCCAACACCGTCAACGAGTACTTCACCTACAAGGCCACCGACGCCCTGGGCAACACTGTCACCAGCACCATCGCCATCAACATCGTCGACGATGTGCCGACGGTACAGTGCGCGGTGCGCAGTATCACGCCCGGCCAGGTGGACTCCAACATCCTGCTGGTGGTGGATGTGTCCAGCAGCATGGCCGCAAGCTCCGGCGTGCCGGGGTTGACCCGCCTGGAGCTGGCCAAGCAGGCCATCAATGCCTTGCTCGACAAGTACGACGAGATGGGCGACATCAAGGTGCAGATCGTCACTTTCGGCACCGGCGCCGAGATCAAGACACCCGTGTGGGTCTCCATCAGCGAGGCCAAGAGCCTGATCGCCGGGCTCAATCCCGGCGGCTCGACCTACTACGACTCGGCGGCCACCAAGGCCCAGGAAGCCTTCGCCACCACCGGCAAGCTGGTGGGTGCGCAGAACATCAGCTACTTCTTCTCCGACGGCGAGCCCACCAACGGCCACGCCATGACAGCGCCGCGCGAGGCTGCCTGGGAAACCTTCCTCGACAACAACGGCATCAAGTCCTACGCCATCGGCATGGGCAGCGGCGTCAACGAAGGCAACCTCAATCCGCTGGCCTACGACGGCAGCAGCCATACCGACACCAACTCGGTGGTGGTCACCGACCTCAGCCAGCTGAGTGCGGTGCTCTCCGGCACGGTGCAGGGCGCGCCGATCACCGGCAGCCTGATGAGCGGCGGCGACTTCGGGGCCGACGGCGGCTTCATCAAGGCGCTGCTGGTGGACGGCACTACCTACACCTATGATCCGAAGGCCAATGGCGGGCAGGGCGGCTATGCGGTCAGTGGCGGGGTGGACAAGGCCTCGTTCGACACCGTGAGCAACAGCCTGAATATCAAGACCGGCCTGGGCGGTACCCTGGTGGTGAACATGGACAGCGGCGAGTTCACCTACACACCGCCGAAGGACAACGGCAGCGGCCAGGTAGAGAAGTTCGGCTTTACCGCCAGCGACAACGACGGCGATACCCGCAGCGCTAGCCTGACGGTGAACATCAATGGCAATGGCGCGCCGGTCGCCGGCGCCGACCACATCATCACCAACATCAAGGGCGCCACCCTGAGTGTGCCGGCCGAGGCCTTGCTGGCCAATGACAGCGATCCGGACCACGATACCCTGAGTGCCGCGCCAACTACGTTCAACACCAACTTCGCCGACAAGGGCGCGGGCTTCACGGCGGGTACGCAGGCCCAGACCATCACCTTCAACGCCACCGCCAACAAGGCCGAGAACCAGTTGCGCGACCTGGCCCGCAGCGAGTTCACCAGCCTCAATGGCAGCATGACCGCCGCCCTGGTGGTGGCCGGTTACCTGGGTTCGATAAGCACCGCCAACGCCAACGACGAGGACACCCTGACGGTCACCCTGCGCAAGGGCGAGACCCTGACCCTCGACCATGACCGGCCCGCCGGCAACCTGCTGATGGAGTGGAAGGACGCCGGCGGCAGTTACCAGACCATTGCCGATGGCGGCAGCTTCACGGCTACCCATGGCGGCGTGTACAGCATCCATGTGATCAACACCGAGAACGCCTCCGGTAACAGCAAGGCCGCCGAGAACTACAAGCTGAGCCTGGTGGTGGACTACAGCAACGCCAGCAACGACGACTACCACGGCAGTTACACCGTCAGCGACAACCATGGCGGCACGGCCACTGGAGCGGTGGATATCACCTACCAGGCCGGCAATACCCTCACCGGTACCTCAGGGGACGATGTGCTGCTGGCCGGGGCGGGTGACACCATCCTGCACGGCGGCGCCGGCAACGATGTGCTGGTGGCCGGCGCAGGCAACAACAGCTTGTATGGCGGCGATGGCGACGACTTGCTGATTGGCGGGCCGGGCAATGATCTGCTCGACGGCGGCCCCGGCAACGACACCGCCAGCTATGCCAGGGCAACCAGTGGCGTGACCGTCGACCTGAGCCATGTCGGCCAGCAGAACACCGTCGGCGCGGGGCTGGACACTCTTACCGGCATCGAGAACCTGATCGGCTCGGACTACAACGACACCCTGACCGGAAACGACGGCGACAACCTGCTCAACGGTGGCGCGGGCAACGATGTGCTCAGGGGCGGTGCCGGCAATGACATCCTGATCGGCGGGCGCGGCGATGACACCCTCACCGGTGGCAGCGGCAACGACACCTTCGTCTGGCAGAAGGGCGATACCGGGCACGACACCGTGACCGACTTCACCCCGGGCAGCGATCGGCTGGACCTGTCGCAACTGTTGCAGGGCGAGAACGCCACCAGCGCGTCGCTGGACGACTACCTGCACTTTAAGGTCAGTGGCAGCGGCGTCAACGTGGTGTCGACCATCGAAGTCAGCAGCATCGCCGGCGCGGCGCCGACCCAGACCATCGACCTGGCCGGGGTGGACCTGGCGCAGCACTACGGGGTCGCCGCCGGGGCGGGCGGGGTGATCGCGGCGGGGCATGACACGGCGACCATCATCACCGGCATGCTCAATGACCATTCGTTGAAGGTGGATACGGTGTAAGCGGCTGTCTTGCTGACGATAGGGCGTTGCGCGTTTCCCTGTGGGAGCGGCCTTGCGTCGCGAAAGGGCCGCAGAGCGGCCCCAGGATTTCAGCGTTGATGCAAAGTTCGGTGGGGCCGTTTCGCGGCCCTATCGCGACGCAAGGCCGCTCCCACAGGGTGAGTATTGTGCTCGCTACGGTCGCTGCAGGGTCTTCTGCCTGAGGATCCAGGTACTGACCAGCACCGCGCTGGTCAGCATGAACACCCGTGCCCAGAACAACGGCACCAGGTAGCAGGACAGTCCGATGCTGGCCCACATCAGGCCGATCGCATAAACCTTGCCCCGCAGCGGAATTCCCTCGCCGCTGAGGTAGTCGCGGATCCATGGCCCGAGTTTCGGATGATTCACCAGCCAGTGGTGAAAGCGCGGCGAGCTGCGGGCGAAACAGGCCGCCGCCAGCAGCAGGAACGGGGTGGTGGGCAGTACCGGCAGGAAGATCCCCGCCACCCCGAGCGCGACACTGAGCCAGCCGGCGGCCAGCAGCAGGTAGCGCACCACGTCGATCAGTGGTGGCGCGGCTTGAGCAGGGCAGGTTTCTCTTCGGGGGCGTGCAGCAGCAGGAACAGGGCGCTCAGCGCCTCGGGGATCTGCACGATCATGTCGTCCTGCAGGTTGGCGTTACCGGCGATGTCGGCGAACTCCGGCTGCTCGTCGAACAGGCCCGAGCCGACCATGATCGGCAGCAGCATTTCGCTGACTTCTTCCTCGGCGTTCTCGAACCAGGCCTCTTCACGCAGGAACACGCCCTCCATGAAACCGATGCACCAGCCGCGCAGGTCGGAATCGTCCGGCTCGTCGGTCAGGTCCAGCTCGCAGGGCAGGTCGAATTCTTCGTCGCTGGCCAGTTGGCGGGCGATGTGCGCCTTGAGCGCGACCAGGGTGGCCTCGATCTCGGTGCGCTGGGCATCGCTGGCATAGTGCGGTTCTTCGGCGAACAGCGCGTCGATCCATTCGCGTTCTGGAACTTCCTCGGAGCAGATCGACAGCGCGGTCAGGTAGCCGTGGGCGGCGACGTAGTCCAGCGCTTCTTCGTGCAACTCATCGGCGTCGAGGAAGGCTTGCAGGCGGGTCAGTTGCTCGGCGAAGGACATTACAGGGCTACCTTGGGGAATAAACGATAGTGAATTCTAGCACCTTGCGGCGGCTGCGGGGCAAAGGGAACGTCTGTCCGCGGGGCATGCCGGGGGTGGGGCAGTCGGGTATACTCCGCAGTTTTTCGTGCTCTGGTGGCGTTTTCCTGCCATCTGGCAAAAACCGCTTACGCATTCGATGTGTGCGCGGCGGATTTATCGTCCAGCCTGAGTCCAGGATGGTACGGCGATTTTGGAGTGGCAAATGCTCGAACAGGCTCAGCGCGTCCTCAAGGATGTCTTCGGTTACGACAGTTTCCGCGGGCGCCAGGCAGCGATCATCGAATGTGTGGCAGGCGGCGGCGACGCCCTGGTGCTGATGCCCACCGGTGGTGGCAAGTCGTTGTGCTTCCAGGTACCTGGCCTGCTGCGCCCGGGCCTGACCGTGGTGGTGTCGCCGCTGATCGCGCTGATGGACGATCAGGTCGCCACCCTCGACGAGCTGGGCGTGGCCGCCGCGGCGCTGAACTCCACCCTCAGCGCCGAGCAGCAGCGCGACCTGGCCGGGCGCCTGCGCCGTGGCGAGGTGAAGATGCTCTACCTGGCCCCTGAGCGTCTGGTCCAGCCGCGCATGCTGGATTTCCTGCGCGGCCTGGACATTGCCCTGTTCGCCATCGACGAGGCTCACTGCGTGTCGCAGTGGGGTCATGACTTCCGTCCCGAGTACCTGCAACTGGGCCAGCTCGCCGAGCTATTCCCGCATGTGCCGCGCATCGCCTTGACCGCCACCGCCGACATGCGCACCCGCGAGGAGATCGTCCAGCGCCTGCACCTGCAGGGCGCCGAGCGCTTCCTGTCGAGTTTCGACCGACCGAACATCTTCTACCGCATCGTGCCCAAGGAATCGCCGCGCAAGCAGTTGATGGCGTTCCTCGGCGAGCGCCGCGGCAACGCCGGCATTGTCTATTGCCTGTCGCGCAAGAAGGTCGACGAGACCGCCGCCTTCCTGTGCGACCAGGGCTTCCCGGCGCTGCCGTACCACGCAGGCCTGGCCGCCGAGACCCGCGCCGCCAACCAGCACCGCTTCCTCAACGAGGAAGGGCTGATCATGGTCGCGACCATCGCCTTCGGCATGGGCATCGACAAGCCCAACGTGCGCTTCGTCGCCCACCTTGACCTGCCCAAGTCACTCGAGGCCTATTACCAGGAGACCGGCCGCGCTGGCCGTGACGGTCTGCCCTCGGATGCCTGGATGGCCTACGGCCTGCAGGACATGGTGATGCTCAAGCAGATGCTGCAGAACTCCGAGGGCGACGAGCGCCACAAGCGTATCGAGCAGCACAAGCTCGACGCCATGCTGGCGCTGTGCGAGGAGACCCGCTGCCGTCGCCAGTCGTTGCTGGCCTACTTCGACGAAGTGCTCGATCAGCCGTGCGGGCATTGCGACAACTGTGTCGACAATGTGCAGACCTGGGACGCCACCGAACCTGCCCGTCAGGCGCTGTCGGCGGTGTTCCGCACCGGCCAGCGCTACGGCGTCGGCCACCTGGTCGATGTGCTGCTGGGCAAGGACACCGAAAAAGTACGTA
The DNA here is from genome assembly GCF_057480955.1 of Pseudomonas sp. P65(2024). Taxonomy (NCBI): domain Bacteria; kingdom Pseudomonadati; phylum Pseudomonadota; class Gammaproteobacteria; order Pseudomonadales; family Pseudomonadaceae; genus Pseudomonas; species Pseudomonas sp. P65(2024). The sequence continues at coordinate 135,070 of NZ_JBLIYX010000012.1, read as the reverse complement.
ATTTCGGCCACGAGAAACTCTCGGTGTTCGGCGTCGGCAAGGCCTTGGCCGAGGCCGAATGGCGCTCGCTGTTCCGCCAGCTGGTGGCCCGTGGCCTGGTGGATATCGACCTGGAAGGCTATGGCGGCCTGCGCCTGTCCGACAGCTGCCGGCCGTTGCTGCGCGGCGAGGTGAACCTGCAACTGCGCCGCGACCTCAAGCCGCAGATCGCGGCCAAGGCCTCCGGCGGCAGTGGCGGCAGCCCGGCCAGCCAACTGGTGCGCGCCGAGGAGCGCGAACTATGGGAAGCGCTGCGTACCTTGCGGCGCAAGTTGGCCGAAGAGCACAGCGTGCCGCCCTACGTCATCTTCCCCGACTCGACGCTGCTGGAGATGCTGCGCAGCATGCCCACCAGCCTCAGCGACATGGCCCAGGTCAGCGGTGTCGGCGCGCGCAAGCTGGAGCGCTACGGCCAGGCCTTCCTCGAGGTGCTCAACGGCGCCGGCGGCACCGAGGAGGCGCCGAAGGTGGTGCTCGACCTGCGCCACGAACTGGTCAGCCTGGCCCGCGCCGGCATGACCCCGGCGCAGATCGCCGGGCAACTGAACTGCACCGAGAAGAACGTCTACAGCTTGCTGGCCGAGGCCATCGGCCGCCAGGAACTGAGCCTGGAGCAGGCCCTGGACCTGCCGGAGGAGCTGATGATGGAGGTGCAGGACGCCTTCCTCGACGGCGAGGGCGAGTTGCCGCCGGTGTCCGGCGTGGCGCCGCTGTTTGGCCCGCGGGTGCCGGAAGGCGTCCTGCATTGCGTACGGGCGGCGCTGGCGGTGGAGTTCGGCTTGTGATTGCCGGCATTTGCGCCAATTGCTGACCTTTGTCATACCCTTACATGATTATCAGCAATTTCCGAGGCGTCGAACCTTGCCTGATTGGCCGGGCCATGATTAGCTGGCTAATAATTAGTTCTATTCATTGAGTTGCTTATGCCCCTGACCGACAACCAACACCGCTTCGGCATGCAGCTGGCCCAGATGTCTCGGGGCTGGCGTGCCGAACTGGACCGACGCCTGGCCGGGCTCAACCTGTCGCAAGCCCGTTGGCTGGTGCTGTTGCACCTGGCCAGGTTCGACGAGGCGCCGACCCAGCGTGAGCTGGCCCAGAGCGTGGGCGTCGAAGGCCCGACCCTGGCGCGCTTGCTCGACAGCCTAGAGAGCCAGGGGCTGGTACGCCGCCAGGCGGTGATGGAAGACCGCCGGGCCAAGAAGATCCTGCTGTGCCCGCCGGCCAAGCCGCTGATCGATCAGATCGAGACCATCGCCAACGCCTTGCGCCTCGAGCTGTTCACCGGCATAGACGAGGCCGACATGGAAGTGTGCATGCGCGTGCATGCGAAGATTCTCGATAATCTCGAGAAGTCCTGAACCCTTCATCAATCGCGGGGCAAGCCCGCTCCCACGAGTCTGCTTGCGCAATTGTCTGCATGACTTGTGGGAGCGGGCTTGCCCCGCGATCGTTCTAGAAGGTGTGCCCCAGGTTCAGGTACACCGCCTTCTCATGGGCATCGTTGGCCCCATAACTCAGGTTCAACGGCCCCAGCGGCGTTTCCAGCCCCAGGAAGATGCTCGCCGCATTGATATAGCCACTGTCGAACTCATTGTCGTTGTTCCACGCCCGCCCACGCTCCAGCGAGCCACCCAGGTACAACGGGAAGTCCAGGGGCAGGTAGGCCCGTGGCGTCAGGCGGCGGTAATAGACCATGCGCAGCAGGCTCATGTTCTGCCCCGAGATCGAGTCCTGGCGAAAGCCCGACAGCTGTCGGGCGCCGCCGAACACGAAGCTTGAAGTGACCACCTCGGCGTCATCCAGCGTACGTCCATACCTGCCGCCCAGCACCAGGGTGTTCGGCCCGCTGCTGAAGGCCTTGTCCAGGTTGAACAGCCACTGCCGGTAGTTCTGGTCCGAGTCCAGTGACTTGTCGTACTTGCGCACGGTCAGGCCGATGTCCTCGCCACTGTGGGGGAAGTAGACGTTGTCGAAGGTGTCGAACGAGTACTTGAGCTCGTAGAACCCCTCGTTGAAGCTGACCTTGGGCAGGTCCTGGTCGCCGATGCGCACCTCGGCGTTGCCCCAGGCCTTGCCCACGCCCAGGCGCACCTCGCCGTAAGTGCCGATCTGCCGGCCGAGATTGAGCCCGAAGCCATAGCGTTCCAGGCGGTACTCGGCCACCGGGTCGTTGTCCAGGGTCGCCTCGACGTTCTGCGAGCCCAAGGCCAGGTAAGGGGCGACGAAGTAGCGCGAGCCCACGTCCAGGGGCTGGTAGAACTCGCTGTACAGTTCCTGCTCGTCGCCGATCTGCGCGCGGGTCAGCCATTCGCCGCCGAGCCGGTTGATGCCATTGACCCGGTAGCTGGCGCCGAGGTTGAAGGCACTGTCGCCACGCAAGTCGTCCGACAGGTTCAGGCCCAGGCGCAGGTAGTCGGTGCCGCCACGCCGGCCACGGGCGTTGATCACCAGGGTATGCTCGTCGCCCTTGTGCGCCACGCGGTATTGCACCTGGTCGAAGTAGTCCAGGCCGTAGAGGGTGCCCATGTCGGTCTGCAGGCGGCCGAGATCCAGCGGCTCGCCGACGGGCTGGCGAATGTAGTAGCGGATCACATCGTCGCTGACCTTGGAGTCGTTCTCCACGCGGATGGCGGTGATGATCGGCGTGCGCTGTTTCGGCGAGCGCGCCACCGCCAGGTTGCTGTCGCCCTCGGGCTGGCGCAGCGCCGCCAGGCGCGGGTCGAGGGCACGGGTGGCGCGGTAGCCGGCGTCGATCATGTCCCGGGCGCGGCCGAAATCGGTAACGCCGAAGGCCGACAGCGGTGGCTGTACCAGGATGTCTTCGCGGCGCAGGCTGGCCAGTTGTTCCTCGGAGTTGCGCCGGGTCATCAGGGTGATCGACTGGTTGAGCACGTCCACCACCGTGGCCAGTTGCTTGCGGTTGCGCAGCGGGGTGCCGATGTCGACGACGATGGCCAGGTCCACGCCCATTTCGCGCACCACATCCACCGGGATGTTGTCGGTCATGCCGCCATCCACCAGCAGCCGGCCGTCCAACTCCACCGGGGCGAACACCGCCGGGATCGACATGCTGGCACGGATCACCTGGGGCAGGTGGCCGCGGCGGAAGATCACCTTCTCGCCGCTGGTGATGTCGGTGGCCACGGCGCGGAAGGGGATTGGCAGCTTGTCGAAGTCGCGAATGTCGGCGGTGTGGGCCAGCTTGCTTTCCAGCAGCAGGGCCAGGTTCTGGCCCTGGATCACCCCCAGCGGCAGGCCCAGGCTGCCATCGTCGCGAAAGCTCAGCTTCTGCTTGACCAGGAAGTCGCGGTCGTCCTGCTTGCGTCGGAACGGCACATCCTTGCGCGGCGGCGCATCGGACAGCGCCTGCTGCCAGTCCAGCGTGGTGGCCAGGTTTTCCAGCTCGGCGATGCTGTAGCCCGAGGCGTACAACCCGCCGACCACCGCGCCCATGCTGGTGCCGGCGATGGCGTCGATGCGCACGCCCTGTTCCTCCAGGGCCTTGAGCACGCCGATATGGGCCAGGCCGCGGGCGGCGCCGCCCGACAGTACCAGGCCGATCTTCGGCCGTGCCGTCTCGGCGGCAAGCACAGCGAAGGAGGTGAGCATCAGCAGGAGGCAGTACAGCAGGCGGCGCATCGTGAGTCTCAAACCAGAGGATAAAGACCGCTAGTATAAGCGGCCCTTCCTACTGAGTTTCCCTACATGGCAGACAGCAAGCCACAAATCGTCATTACCTATTGCACCCAGTGCCAGTGGCTGCTGCGCGCCGCCTGGCTGGCCCAGGAACTGCTCAGCACCTTTGCCGACGACCTCGGCCGGGTGGCGCTGGAGCCTGGAACCGGCGGGGTGTTCCGCATCACCTGCGACGGCGTGCAGATCTGGGAACGCAAGGCCGACGGCGGCTTCCCCGAGGCCAAGGTGCTCAAGCAGCGGGTGCGCGACCAGATCGATCCGCAGCGCGACCTGGGCCACAACGATCGCTGATCAGGCGCTTTCGGGCTGTGGCTGGCGGGCGGGTTGCTCGGCGGCCAGGCGGCTGGACAGCACGATGGCGAAGATGATCAAGGCGCCGCCGGCGAGCATGCGCAGGGTCGGCTGTTCGGCGAACACCACCCAGGCCACGGCGATGCCGTACACCGGCTCCATGCCGAACACTACCGCGGCTGTGCGCGCCTTGATCACCGCCAAGCTGGCGACGAACAGGCTGTGGGCGACGCCGGTGCAGAAAACGCCGAGCAGGGCGATCCACAGCCAGTCCAGCGGCGTCACCGCGTCCAGGCCGGGCGCGGCGAACGGCAGCAGGCACAGGCTCACCACCAGGTTCTGCCACAGCGCTGCCTGCACGGCGGGCAGGCGCCCGGAACCGGCGCGGTTGGTCAGCGACAGCAGCGAGAACAGCAGGCCCGAGAGCAGCGCCCAGAGCAGCCCGCCGGTGGCTTCGCTGGCCAGGTCGAAGGCCGGGGTGACCAGCACCAGGCCAATGCTCACCAGCAGCACCAGCAGCGCTTCGTTGCGGCGGATGCGTTCACGGAACAGCAGGCCCTCAAGGATCACGGTGAAGGCCGGGAAGCTGGCGAAACCGAGAGTGGCGATGGCCACGCCGCCGACCTTGACCGCGATGAAGAAGCTCACCCAGTGCCCGGCCAGCAGCGCGCCGCCCAGTAGCAGGCGGCGCAGGTCCTGGCCGCGCAGCGGCTGCCAGGCCTGGCGCGCCAGGCCGGCGAACAGGGTCAGGGCCAGCACCGCGAACAGGGCGCGGCCGAAGACGATGATCGAGGGGCTGGCGCTGGCGGCCAGCTTGCCGAAGACGCCGGTCAGGCCGAAGAACAGCGCGCCGATATGCAGGGCGCCGAGGGCGGTGCGGTGGTTCATGGTGGTCCTTTGCATTCGCAGGGAGAGAAGATCCTGGCGCTCAGTGTAAGAGCCCGGTCTAGCTGTGTCTGTCGCCCACCTCGCGCCCGTTGTCGCCAGACTCGCGCCGCAACGCCAGCGGCGTGCAGCCGAACGCCCGCATCACCGCCGCGCTGAAGGCACTCTGCGAGCCATACCCCACCCGCGCCGCGACCTCGCCCACCGGCAACAGCGTTTCACGCAACAGTCGCCGGGCCATCGCCAACCGCCGCTCACGGATATAGTCCATCGGCGTCATACCGCGCTCGCTGGCAAAACGCGCATGCAGTCGCGCGCTGGAAAGCCCGGCCAGCCGCGCCAGATCGGCGACCTGCAATGGATAGGCGGCGTGCTGCTCGATATGCCGGTCGAAGGCGGCATAGGGCAGGCGCCTGCTGGCCAGTACCGGGGCACCGACCTGCGGGTTGAGGCTGGCCAGCAACAGCACCGCGCCTTGGCGGGCAATCAGCGGGTCGTCCACCGGGCTTGCCGCCAGCCAGTCCACCAACTGCTGCTGGCGGCTGTCCAGGCCCAGGGGGCCGGGGCGGTCGAGCAGGCGGCGGCTGTTGTCGGCGTGCTCGCCCAGGTGCTCGCCAAGCCAGTGCCCGCCTGGCACGTCCAGCACCAGGCAGTGGCTACCCTCGGGGCTCCCGCAGGTGTGGTGGGCACCGGCAGGCACCACCATCAGGTCCTGGCGACCGACCCTGCCGCCGCGGCCATCCACCTCGAAATCCAGGCGTCCGCCCAGGCCGAACACCAGTTGCGAGTGGTCGTGGCTGTGGGCGATCAGGTCGTGGCGATAATGGCGCAGCGAAAGCAGGGGGGCGGCGGTCATGGTGAGTCCTCACGAAGCAGGTGAAGAGTGTACACCTCAAGGCGGACGCAGGATGGTCATGCACCTGCCACCAATCTGTCACCGGTGCCTGCCAGTCTCCAGCAAACAGCGCCGGAGCCTGCCCATGACCCACGCCGAACCCCTTCGCCCGTCACGCAAGCTGCGTGTCCGCACCCTGTGGATTTCCGATGTGCACCTGGGCACCCGGGATTGCCAGGCCGAACACCTCGCGCATTTTCTCAAGGGCTACCAGGCCGAGCGCATCTACCTGGTCGGCGATATCATCGACGGCTGGAAACTGCGCGGCGGCATCTACTGGCCCCAGGCTCACACCAACGTCATCCGCCGCCTGCTGACCCTGAGCAAGCGCGGTACCGAAGTGATCTACGTCACCGGTAACCATGACGAGTTCCTGCGCCGCTACTCGAAACTGATCCTGGGCAATATCCAGCTGGTGGATGAGGCCGAGCACCTCACCGTCGATGGCCGGCGGCTGTTGGTGATACACGGCGACCAGTTCGACGTGATCACCCGCTACCACCGCTGGCTGGCGTTTCTCGGCGACCGGGCCTACGAATTCACCCTGGTGCTCAACCGCTGGCTCAACCACTGGCGCGCCCGTTATGGCTACGGTTATTGGTCGTTGTCGGCGTACCTCAAGCACAAGGTCAAGGGGGCGGTGAACTTCATCAGCGATTTTGAAGACGCCATCGCCCACGAGTGCACCCGGCGTGGCTTCCAGGGCGTGGTGTGCGGGCATATCCACCATGCCGAGATTCGTCGGGTGGGCGAGGTGGAGTACCTCAACTGCGGTGATTGGGTGGAGTCGTGCACGGCGCTGATCGAGCACTGGGACGGGCGGATCGAGCTGTACCGGTTCGCCGAGGCGCAGGCGCGGGAAGCCGCGTCGCGCCTGGCGGAGCTTGGTGAACCGGCTTGATCGCCGTCCCTGCCGGTCAGGCCGACGCTTTCAGGGCTGTCTTGTAGATCGACTGCCTGGGCCGGGCGAACAGCCGCTCCATCATCGGCTCGAAGAACGACAGCGGCAGGCTCGGGTACTCGGGGTCGAATGCCGCCGCGTCGTAGCGCGCGCAGAACTCGATGGTCCGTTGGTATTGCGGGTGATCGCTGAACTGCTCGCGCAGGTGGCGATCCATGCCTAGGTGGTGAAAGAAATAGTAGCCCTGGAAGATCCCGTGCTTCTCGACCATCCACAGGTTCTCGGCGCTGACAAAGGGCTTGAGGATCGCTGCGGCGATATCCGGGTGATTGTAGCTGCCGAGGGTGTCGCCAATGTCATGCAGCAGGGCGCAGACCACGTACTCCTCGTCGCGGCCGTCACGGTAGGCGCGGGTGGCGGTCTGCAGCGAGTGGCTCAGGCGATCGATGGGAAAACCGCCGAAGTCGCCATCGAGCAGGCGCAGGTGGGCGAGGATGCGCTGGGGCAACTGCTGGGCATATGCGCGAAAGTCGTCGGCAATGATTGCCCAGTCCTGGGCGGTGCCGTCGCGCATGTGGCTGAAATTCGCTTGCTTGTTCATCGCCGCGGGCCACTCGTGTCGGGGGCATGCCTGGCAGTGTTGGCCAGGGCGCGGGCTTTGGCAGTGGCCGGCCGGGACGCGAACCTGGCCTTGCGGGCCGATTCAGAGGCTGAGCCGGCCCAGCAGGATGTCGCGGAACATGGCGAAGTCGCCGACCAGGCTATACCAGGGATGGGTGAAGGTGGCCGGCCGGTTCTTCTCGAAGAAGAAATGCCCGGCCCAGGCGAAGCCGTAGCCGGCCAGCGGCACGGTCAGCAGCAACAGCCACTGGCCGCTGCCGATGCTGTAGGCGAGCAGGGCGATCACCAGGCTGGTGCCGACGAAGTGCAGGCGACGGCAGGTGGCGTTGCTGTGCTCGCCCAGGTAGTAGGGATAGAACTCGGCAAAACTGCGGAACTGCGCTGTGCGGGTCATGGCGGGTTTCCGGATCTGCGGGTCGTGCTTACAGGATACACGGCGTGGAGCCTGAATCGAGTCTAGAGTCATTGGGGGCAGTGGCCAGTGACAATAGGCGCCAATTGAGTATCCTTTCGGTTCACCGCAGGAGCGGTCAGCACAAGAGCCTGTCATGAGTGAGAGAACCACGTCAGCCAGCTGGGCATCAGGGATCGTCAAGGCACTCGAGCTGGAAGGGCTCGATTGTCCGGCCATGTTCAAGCAACTAGGGCTCGACTTTTCCGCCCTCGACGACCCCGATGCGCGATTCACCCAGGATTCGATGACCCGGCTGTGGCAGCTGGCGGTCGAGTTGTCGGGCAATGAGGCCATCGGCCTGAACATGGCCCGGGTGGTGCGACCGGCCTCGTTCCATGTGGTGGGTTATGCGCTGATGTCCAGCCGCACCCTGGCCGAGGGTTTCGAGCGCCTGGTGCGCTACCAGCGGATCATCGCCGAGAGCTCGGACCTGAGCTTTCGCCTCGAGCCGGACGGCTACGCCCTGGTGCTGACCGTGCATGGCGATCACCTGCCACCGACCCGGCACAGCGCCGAGGCCTCCCTGGCCTGTGCCCTGGCCCTGTGCACCTGGCTCAGCGGGCGGCCGATCCAGCCGCGGCGGGTGCTGATCCAGGGCGGCCAGCCGAAGAATGTCGAGCCGTACAAGGTGGCGTTCCATGCACCGCTGGTGTTTGGCGCGCCCCATGACGCGCTGGTGCTCGAGCGTGCCGACATGGAGGCGCCGCTGCCGACCGCCAACGAGGCGATGGCGGTGCTGCATGATCGCTTTGCCGGGGAATACCTGGCGCGCTTCTCGGAAAGCCGCGTGACCCACCGCGTGCGCCAGGTGCTGTGCCGCATCCTGCCCCAGGGCGAGCCCAAGCGCGAGACCGTGGCCCAGGCCCTGCACCTGTCGCAGCGCACCTTGCAAAGACGTCTGCAGGACGAGGGCACCAGCTTCCAGACCCTGCTCGACGACACCCGCCGCGAACTGGCCGAGCAGTACCTGGCCCAGCCCGGCACCACCTTGCTGGAGACCGCCTACCTGCTGGGTTTCGCCGATCCGAGCAACTTCTACCGGGCGTTCCGCCGCTGGTTCGACACCACCCCGAGCGAGTACCGCACGCGGTTGTCGGTCAGTGACGCCAGAACGCCGGCATGCACAACACCAGCACCGTGATGATCTCCAGGCGGCCCAGCAGCATGCCGCCGGAGAGGATCCACTTGGCCGCGTCCGGCAGGCTGGCGTAGTTGCCGGCCGGGCCGATCACCTCGCCCAACCCGGGGCCTACACCCGACACCGTGCCGGCGGCGCCGGTCAGCGCGGTCATCCAGTCCACGCCCAGCAGTGACAGCAGCAGGGCGATGATGCAGATGGTGATGGCGAAGAAGAACGAGAAGGTCAGGATCGAACGCACGATCTCTTCGTCGAGGCGATGGCCATTGTACTTCTGCTTGATCACCGCCCGCGGGTGGATCAGCTGGTTGAGGTTGGCCTTGAGCAGGATGTAGGCGACCTGGAAGCGGAAGATCTTGATGCCGCCGGCGGTGGAGCCCGAGCAACCGCCGACGAAGCCCAGGTAGAAGAACAGCATCAGCGAGAAGTTGCCCCACATGCTGTAGTCGCCCAGGGCGAAGCCGGTGGTGGTGACCACCGAGGTGACGTTCAGCGCCACGTGACGCAGGGCGTCGAGCCAGTGCAGGTCGGTGGTGGCCCAGTACCAGGTGCCGAGCACCAGCCAGGTGGCCACCAGCATGGCCAGCAGGCCCTGCACCTGCTGGTCCTTGATCAGTGCCTTGCGGTGGCCGCGCAGGGTGGCCACGTACAGGGTGAACGGCACGCTGCCGAGAATCATCACCACCACCGCGACCCAGTGCACCGCAGGGATGTCCCATTTGGCCAGGGACTGGTCGGAGGTGGAGAACCCGCCGGTGGAGATCGCCGACATGGCGTGGTTGATCGCGTCGAATGGGCTCATCCCCGCCCACCAGAACGCCAGGCTGCCGAGCACGGTGATGCCGACATACACCGCGACGATCGACTTGGCGACCATGTGCGAGCGCGGCATGACCTTTTCCGAACGGTCCGAGGACTCGGTCTGGAACAGGCGCATGCCACCGATGCGCAGCAGCGGCAGGATCGCCACCGCCATGCCGATGAAGCCGATGCCGCCCAGCCAGTGCAGCATCGAGCGCCACATCAGGATACCCGGCGACATGGTGTCCAGGCCGCTGAGCACGGTGGCGCCGGTGGCGGTGATGCCAGACATGCTTTCGAAGAAGGCGTCGGTGTAGCTGATGTGTTGCGTCAGCAGGAACGGCAGGGCGGCGAACACGCAGACCACCAGCCAGCTGCTGACGGTCAGCAGGTACATGTCGCGGGGACGCAGGTGCACGTGCTCGGGGCGGCCGGGGATGACCAGGCCGAGCCCGGCGAGGAAGGTGATCAGGCTCGACCAGAGGAACGACGGCATGTCGCCGGTGCGCTCGAAGACCACCAGGGTCGCCATGGGCACCACCATGCTCACTGCCAGGGTGATCAGGAAGATGCCGATGATGAAACCAATGATCCTTAAGGTCGGCAACGCCATGTGATCTGCTCTGACTCGCTACGGAAAGGGCGTCATTCTACCTGTGGGGGAGGTGATGTAAACGTACGATTGAGCGTGTCGTGGAAGCGCTGCTGCTCCTGCGACAGGGCAATCCCGCTCCCACAAGGGCGGCGCTATGGTGCAGAATGGCCGCACTTCCAATCTGCCAGGAGGGTAGCCCGTGGAGGCTCTCGACGCATTGCTCAACCGTGTTTCCGTGCCACGCCTGACTGAACCGGCGCCCAATGCCGCCCAGCGCGAGGCCCTGTTCCAGGCCGCGCTACGTGCGCCGGACCATGGCCAGTTGCGTCCCTGGCGCTTCCTGACTATCGAGGGGCAGGGCCGCGAGAAGCTCGGCGAGCTGTTCGCCGAGGCGGTGCAGGCCAAGGGCGATGCCACTCCGGCCGCGCTGGACAAGGCCCGGGCGATGCCGCTGCGGGCGCCGTTGCTGATCGTGGTGATCGCCCGCTTGCAGGATCATTTCAAGGTGCCGAAGATCGAGCAGCGCCTGGCCGCCGGCTGCGCCGCCCACGGCATCCTCGTTTCCGCCCACGCCCAGGGTATCGGCGCCGTGTGGCGCACCGGCGACATGGCGTACGACGCCCATGTCCACGAGGGCTTGGGCCTTGAGGCGAGTGAAGAGGTGGTCGGCTACCTGTATGTCGGCACGCCGATGGGCGAGCCGCGCACGGCGCCGGTCCTGGAGACGGCGCGGTACGTCAGCGCCTGGGGCGAGTGAGCATTGGGGCCGCTCTGCGGCCCCGCGATTTGTCAGCCAGCACTGAGGTTGCAGGGAAGCGCCAGCGTCGCAATGAACCCACCCTGCGGATGATTGCCCAGCACCAGGCTTCCGCCATGGCGCTCAGCCGCCTTGCGCGCAATCGCCAGCCCCAGGCCATGCCCCGGCGCCTCCTGCCCCGGCGCCCGGAAGAACGGCTCGCCCAACTGCGCCAGGTGCTCTGCCGCCACCCCCGGCCCATGATCGCGCACGCTCAGCACGATGCGATCCTGTTCGCGGCGGGCATGCACCTCGATCGGCTGCCCGGCCGGATTGAAGCGCAGGGCATTGCGCAATAAATTGTCCACCGCCCGTTCGATCAAGGTCGGCCAGCCGTGCAAGGTCAGGCCTGTCTGCGCCTCCAGTCGCACGTCCTGTTCCGGCGCTGACAGTTGGGCGTCCTTGCGCACGCCGCCCAGCAAGGCATTGAGGTCAACGGGCTCGGCATGGGCCTGGTCGGCATCGACCCGGGCCAGCACCAGGATCTCGCTGATCAGGTCTTCCAGACGATCGCACTCGCGGGTCAGCCGCGGCCACAGGGCCTGGCGCTGCTGCGGTTCGGCGCGCTCGGCCAGGGCCAGGGCGATGCGCAGCCGCGCCAGCGGCGAGCGCAACTCGTGGGATACATCGCGCAGCAGCTGGCGCTGGCTGCCGATCAGGCTCTGCAGGCGCGCGCCCATCTTGTTGAAATCGTTGGCCAGCACGCCGAACTCGTCGCGGCGCACTGCCAGCCGCGCCAGGCTGTTCTGCTGGTAACTGGTCTGTCCAAGGTCGTGCACCGCGCCGCGCAGGCGGCTGAGCGGTCGGGTGATCGACAGGGTGACCAGCAGGCTGAACAGGGTCAGTACCACCAGGGCGATCCCCAGGGCGCTGAGCGGCCAGATCAGGCTCTCGCGGTGCCAGGCGGCCAGTTCGGGGTGGGGAATGCGGTAGATCAGCAGATAGGTCTCGCCGCTGGTGGGGCTGGTGTATTCCTCGGTCAGGCGGCGCCAGGGCAGGCGGCGCTCGTCGTTGTGCTGGCGCGCCTCGAAGGCGGCGGCGCGGCGCGGGAAGGTACCGGGCACCACGGCATCGCCGCTGTCGTCGAGCACCTGCACGTCGATCTTGTAGCGCTGCTTGCGTCGCTCCAGGAAGCGCTGTGACGACTCCAGGCCGTCCTGTTCATAGTGTTGGGCCCAGTGACTGGCCAAGTTGTTCAGGCCCGGATGGCGGCTGAGGATCCAAGTGTCCTGGTTGAGCATGTGCCCGAGCAGGATCGACAGCCCGGCGACCAGGGCGATGGCCAGCCAGAAGCTGGCCAGGATGCGCCAGAACAGTGAACGCAAGACGAGCACCTCCGAGAAAGGGCGAAAGCCCGGCCCGCGGGGGCGCGGGCCGGGCATCGGGCTGACAGCTTACTGGGCCTTGCCGGCTTTTTCAGCCTTCCAGGCCTGGAACTCCTTCCATTCGGCCTTGCGCGCGGCGCGTTCCTTCTGCAATTCGTCGAACTTCTTCTGCTGCTCGGGCTTGAGCAGGGCGCGAATCTGGCCGTCGGTCTTGTCGTGGCTGGCCTTGAGTTCGTCCTTCATCGCTTTCTGCTCGGCGGCCGGCAGCTTGGCCATGTAGCGCTCGGTGATGTCGCGGCGCTGCTGCATCTGCTCGCCCATCAGCTTGCCGATCTGCTGGCGCTGGTCGCGGCTCAGGTCCAGCTGGGCGAAAGGCGCGTCACCGCGATGATGGGGGCCGTCGTGGCGCGGGCCGCCGTCAGGCATGGCCATGGCCACGGTCGGCAGGGCGGCGGCGAACATCAGGGCGATCAGGGTCTTGCGCATGGTGTCTCTCCTTTCAGGGGCCGGCGGTTACCGGATGAGCCCAGTCTAGGGAGATCAAGGTCAAGGGCGGTCAGGCGAGGGTAAAGGCTGGGTAAAGATGAGCGGGGGCGCGAAGCGGCCCCCCAACGCCTACAAGCTGTAGTAGTAGCCGCGGCTGCGCAGGGCAACGATGCGCGGGCGGCCATCCGGGTGCGGGCCGATCTTCTTGCGCAGGTTGCTGACGTGCATGTCCAGGCTGCGGTCATAAAGCGTGAGCTTGCGACCCAGGCCGATCTGCGCCAGTTCCTGCTTGTCCAGCGGCTCGCCGGGCTGGCGCAGCAGCGCCTCGAGGATGCGGCTCTCGGACAGCGTAAGGGTCATCTCGCGCTCGTCGATGCTGACCACGCCACGCACCGGGCTGAAGGTCAGGTCGCCGATCTCGACCTGGCTGCTGGGCGCGCTGGGGTGGCTGCGGCGCAGCACGGCGCGCAGGCGGGCGGTGAGCTCGCGGGGGTCGCAGGGCTTGGCCAGGTAGTCGTCGGCGCCCAGCTCCAGGCCGAGGATGCGGTCCAGCGGCTCGCCCCGGGCCGAGAGCATCAGCACCGGCAGGTCGGTGTGCTCGCTGCGCAACTGTTTGAGCAGTTCCAGGCCGCTGCCATCGGGCAGCATGACATCCAGCACCACCGCCGCCGGGGCGTGGGTGGCCAAGGCCTGGCGCGCACTCTGGCCATCGTGGCAGGCGCGCACCGCAAACCCTTCCTGGGTCAGCCAGCTGCCGAGCAGCTCGCACAGTTCCTGGTCATCATCAATCAGTAACAGCTCGCTCATGTCTCACTCAATTCAACCATTGCCGGCGTCTTCTGTGTCCGCCGCTGGCTAAGATACCGCAGACTGCCGACAACAGTGCAACGACCGAACCGATCAGGAACCACTGCTGCTGGTCGGTGAGCAGGCGCTGGGGCGCGCTGCTGGCGGCCTGCAGCTCCTTGACCGCCAGCTTCAGACGCTGGTTGTCCTGGCGCAGGCGCGAGAGTTGGGCGCTTTCGCGCGCGTTGTCCTGGTTCTGCAGTTGCAGGGTCAGCGCGTCGCGCTGTTTCTCGCTTTCTTCCAGGCGCTGCTGCAGCTCGGTGATCCGCGCCCCGGCTTCCAGCGACAGCGGCTGTTCGGCCGCGGCGAAAGGGGACGACAGCAACAGGCAAAGCAGCAGGGACATCGGACCTTGACGCATTGGAACTCCTGATTCGTATCGATTCAGGAGGTTGTCGGCCGGTTGTCGGAATTTATGAATAGCGCAGCGCGGGGTGTGGCAAGAAGCAGGCTTTGTCGGCGCGGCCTTGGCCTGCTACCACAAGGCCTGTGCTCAACAGCCCGTTTATGGCAGGACTTGCTTGAATGGCTTGACCACGACCTTGTCGTAGACGCCCGCGGCGATGTACGGGTCGGCGTCGGCCCAGGCCTGGGCCGACGCCAGCGAATCGAACTCGGCGACGATCAGGCTGCCGCTGAAACCGGCGGCTCCCGGGTCGTTGCTGTCGATGGCAGGGTGCGGGCCGGCAAGCACCACACGGCCCTCGGCCTTGAGCTGTTGCAGGCGCTCAATATGGGCGGGGCGTGCGGCCAGGCGTTTTTCCAGGGAGTTTTCGACGTCGCTGGCGATGATGGCGTAGAGCATGTCAGTCCTTGGGTTTGGAGGTGGAAGGGTCGGTATCGTGCAGGTGACGCGACAGGTAGACACCCTGGGCCACCAGGAACAGCACGGTCATGCCCAGGCTGCCGAACACCTTGAAGTCGACCCAGATGTCCTGGAAGGTGAAGGCGACGAACAGGTTGGCGGCGCCGCACACCAGGAAGAAGCCGATCCACGCCAGGTTCAGGCGGGTCCAGACTGTTTCAGGGAGTGTCAGGGCGTGGCCCATGATGCGCTTGATCAGCACCCGGTCACCGATGAAGTGGCTGCCGGCGAAGGCCAGGGCGAACAGCCAGTTGACCACCGGCGCCTTCCATTTGAGGAAGGTCTCGCTGTGGAAGGCCAGGGTCAGGCCGCCGAACACCAGGCAGGCGACCAGGGTCAGCAACTGGCCCTTTTCCAGCTTGCCGTGGCGCAGGAACAGCGCGCCGTAGACCACCACGGAGCTGGCGATCAGCATGGCGGTGGCGCTGTAGATCCCGCCAAACTCGAAGCCGTGGCCGGCGAATTCGACCGGGCGCGGGTCCAGTTTGTAGACAATGAAGAACAGCAGCAGCGGGATGAAATCGATGAATTGTTTCACAGTGGCAGCCAGAAGCGGGATGTGACGGCATAATAACAAACATCGATTCCTGCGAAAGCGCTCCTCCATGAATGTTGATCTGCACTGTCACAGCACGGCCTCCGACGGCGCCATGTCGCCCACGGCACTGGTCGCCCGGGCCCATGAGCACGGGGTGCGGATGCTGTCTCTCACCGACCACGACACCCTCGAAGGCCTGCCCGAGGCCCGCCAGGCCTGCCTGGACAACGGCATGCAGTGGATCAGCGGGGTGGAGTTGTCGTGCACCTGGGGCGGCGCCACCATCCATGTGCTGGGTTACGATTTTCCGCTCGGTGCCCCGCCCTTGCTCGAGGCCATCGACAACCTGCACCGTGGCCGCTGGCTGCGCGCCGAGGAAATCGACCGCAAGCTGGCGGCCAAGGGCATGCCCGGCGCGCTGGACGGCGCGCGCGCCGTGCAGCAGGAGCTGGGCGACAGCGGCAACGCTCCGGCGCGCCCGCACTTCGCCGAATTCCTGGTGCGCGCAGGTTTCGTCAAGGACCGTGGCGAGGCCTTTCGCAAGTGGCTGGGCGCCGGCAAGTTGGGGGACGTCAAGCTGCACTGGCCGACGCTGGAGGAAACTGTCGCCACGTTGCGCCAGTCCAATGCCTGGGTGAGCCTGGCCCATCCCATGCACTACGAACTGACCCGCAGCAAGCGCAGACGGCTGATTGCCGACTATATTCAGGCAGGAGGGCAGGCGCTGGAGGTGGTCAATGGGATGATGCCGCCCGAGCAGGTGGGGACCATGTCGATCCTTACCCGTGAGTTCGGCTTGCTGGCAAGCGCCGGCAGTGACTTCCACGGCCCTGGCACCTGGGGCGAGATCGGTGCCTACCGGCCATTGCCCGAGGACCTGCCACCCCTGTGGCGCCGATTCCGACATGAACAGCCTATGGCGGTATGAACAGGACGACTACGTGAGCCAATTTTTCCAGATCCACGCGGAAAATCCGCAGGCGCGCCTGATCAAGCAGGCGGTCGAGATCATCCGCAAGGGTGGGGTCGTGGTCTACCCGACCGACTCGGCCTATGCGATGGGCTGCCAGATCGGCGACAAAGGCGCCATCGAGCGGGTGCGCCGCCTGCGCCAGTTGGACAAGAACCACAACTTCACCCTGCTGTGCTGCGACCTGTCCGAGATGGGCACTTTCGCCAAGATCGACACGGCGACGTTCCGCCTGCTCAAGGCGCACATTCCGGGGCCCTATACCTTCATCCTCAATGCCACCCGTGAAGTGCCGCGCCTGTTGTTGCACGACAAGCGCCGTACCATCGGCTTGCGCGTGCCGTCCAACCCCATCGTCCTGGCCCTGCTCGAAGAGCTTGGCGAGCCGCTGATGAGCGTCAGCCTCATCCTGCCGGGTGACGATGAGCCGATGACCGATCCCTACGAGATCCGCCAGCGCCTGGAGCACCATGTCGACCTGATCATCGACGGTGGCTTCGGCGACCTGAAGGCTTCGACCGTCATCGACCTGTCCGGTGACGAGCCGGAGCTGATCCGTGAAGGCTGCGGCGACCCCACGCCGTTCCTGGTCAACGTGTGAGCCAGCTGGAAGCGCCCGAGGCGCCGGCCCTGGAGGCTGAAGCGCCGCAGCAGTTGCAATTGGCCCTGGTCTACGGCGAAGCCCTGACCGAGCTGCCGGTGGACCTGTACATCCCGCCGGACGCGCTGGAAGTGATCCTTGAGGCCTTCGAAGGCCCGCTGGATCTGCTGCTGTACCTGATCCGCAAGCAGAACATCGACATCCTCGACATCCCGGTGGCCGAGATCACTCGCCAGTACATGGGCTATGTCGAACTGATGAAGAGCGTGCGCCTGGAACTGGCCGCCGAGTACCTGGTGATGGCCGCCATGCTCGCCGAGATCAAGTCGCGCATGTTGCTGCCGCGCTCCAGCGAGATCGAGGAAGAGGAGGGCGACCCGCGCGCCGAACTGATCCGCCGCCTGCAGGAGTACGAGCGCTTCAAGGCTGCCGCCGAAGGCATCGATGAACTGCCGCGGGTTGGCCGCGACGTCGTCGTGCCGCGCCTCGAGGCGCCCCAGGCCAAGGTGCGCAAGCTGCTGCCGGAGGTGGCGCTGGAGGAGATCCTGCTGTCCATGGCCGAGGTCATGCGCCGCAACGACCTGTTCGAGAGCCACCAGATCACCCGCGAGACCTTGTCGACCCGCGAGCGCATGAGCGAGGTGCTCGAACGCCTCAAGGGCGGTGGCTTCGTGCCTTTCGTCGAACTGTTCACCCGCGAGGAGGGCAAGCTCGGCGTGGTGGTGACCTTCATGGCGATTCTCGAACTGGTGAAGGAATCGCTGATCGAACTCGTGCAAAATGAGCCTTTCGCCCCGATCCACGTCCGTGCCCGGGCAGAGTGACCTGACGACTACCGATGAACCTGAACGAACCCCGCGAACTGGCGTCGCTGATCGAGGCCTTCCTGCTTGCCTCGGGCAAGCCGCAATCCCTCGAACGCCTTCACGAGTTGTTCGAGGAGGCCGAGCGCCCGGCCCCCGCTGTTTTCAAGAAGGCCCTGGAGGTGCTGGGCAAGTCCTGCAGCGGCCGTGCCTTCGAGCTCAAGGAGGTGGCCAGCGGCTATCGCCTGCAGATTCGCGAAGACTATGCGCCCTGGGTCGGTCGCCTGTGGGAGGAGCGCCCGCAGCGCTATTCCCGCGCGCTGCTGGAAACCATGGCGCTGATCGCCTATCGCCAGCCCATCACCCGTGGCGAGATCGAGGACGTGCGCGGCGTGGCGGTCAACAGCAACATCATCAAGACCCTGATGGAGCGCGAGTGGATCCGTATCGTCGGCTACCGCGAGGTGCCTGGCCGGCCGGCGATGTTCGCCACCACCAAGGTGTTTCTCGATCACTTCAACCTCAAGAGCCTCGACGAGCTGCCGGCATTGGCCGAGTTGCGCGAGTTGGAGCCTGAACCGATGCTCGATCCGGACGAGGCGCCGGTGCCAGCGCATCTGCAAGCCATGGCCGATGCCAGCCTGGACGAGGAGGGCGAAGAGGTGGAGTCCAAGGAGGAGACCAGTTTTCGCTCGCTGCTGGTTGAGCTGGATGCGATGGAAGAGGGGCTCAAGACCGATTTCGATGATTTGCGCGATGAGGCGTCCATCGAGCCCGAGGATGAACCAAAGGCCTGACTGCCGGCTTTGTGGGAGCGGGCTTGCCCCGCGATGAGGCTGGCATCGCCAACGCATACCTTTGGGCGGAACCTACAGAGCTATCATCAAAAACCTTCTACCCTCCAGTGCGTTCCCCCGCCGAACCGCGTATGATGCGCGCCCGCTTTCACTACTACACCGGGAGGTGCCCAGATGAGTGACAAAGACCTGCAAGACCAACAACCTACCCCGCCGTCCGGCGAAAAGCTGCAGAAAGTGCTGGCGCGCATCGGCGTCGGCTCGCGTCGTGACGTCGAGGCCTGGATCGGCCAGGGCCGTATCAAGGTCAACGGCGTCGAGGCCACCCTGGGCCTGCGCGTCGACCTGCACGACGCCATCACCGTAGACGGCAAGCTGATCAAGCGTGTCGAGGCCGCCGAGGCGACCCGCCGCGTGATCATGTACAACAAGCCCGACGGCGAAATCTGCACCCGTGACGACCCGGAAGGCCGCCCGACCGTGTTCGACCGCCTGCCGCGCCCGAAAGAGGGCCGCTGGATCAATATCGGCCGTTTGGACATCAACACCACCGGCCTGCTGCTGTTCACCACCGACGGCGAGCTGGCCAACCGCCTGATGCACCCGTCCTATGAAATGGACCGCGAGTACGCCGTGCGTGTGCGCGGTGAGGTCGACGACGACATGATCGATCGCCTCAAGGCCGGCGTGGTGCTCGAGGACGGTCCGGCCAAGTTCACTGACATCCAGAAGGCACCGGGCGGCGAAGGCTTCAACCACTGGTACCACTGCGTGGTGATGGAAGGCCGCAACCGTGAAGTGCGCCGCCTGTGGGAATCACAGGGCGTGGTGGTCAGCCGCCTGAAGCGTGTGCGTTTCGGCCCGGTGTTCCTCAACTCCGACCTGCCGATGGGCCGCTGGCGCGAAATGAGCCAGGGCGAGATCGACATCCTGGCCGCCGAAGTCGGCCTGCAGCCAGTGGCGCTGCCGGAGATGAAGCTCAAGGCCAAGGACAAGCTCGAGCGTCTGCAGCGCAAGTCGACCCGTCCGCTGGGGCGTGGCGAGCGTGTGCGCACCTTGCGTCCGGCTGCCGAAGGTAAGGCCGAGCGCCCGGCGCGCGCGCCGCGTGAAGAGTCTGCGCCGCGCAAGAGTGGTCGTGGCAGCACGGTGGCCGAGCGCCCGAGCGAGATGCGCAAGCGTCCGGCCCGTCCCGAGGGCGACAAGCCTGCCGGCCGTGGCCGCGGCAAGCCGCGTGGCTGATTCACCCCGGTAGCGAAAGAGCCAGCCTTCGGGCTGGCTTTTTTGTGGCTGCGGTTTATGGCACGGGGCAAATCGGCCCCAAGTACCTGAACAGACAGAAATTTTCCCGGCCAGTGGCAAATTTTCAAACCACTATGTAAAGAAAATTATACGATTCGAGGCCTTTTCCTCGGCTTGCCAGTGATTTACCGCTCTTCGTCACAAAATCTTTCCAAGACTTGCGCGCCAGAGCCTCCCCGACACCCTTTCCCCCCTTCCCAAACCTCTGCCCAAACGCTGAGATAGCGCCATTGCCGTGTGCAGAGCCAGGCAGGATAGCCAGGCATCGAAAACAACAAAATGGAGGCGCCATGTACGCCGATCACTCCGCCTTTTCAGGCCTTCACCCCAGGACCGGTGCGTTTTTTCCACAGGAAACGATGCAACGCGTTGACGCCTGCGCGTTTGCAGGGGTATACAATGCGCCGCGTTTTACCTGTGACCCCCTTGCGTACCGCGCACTCTTGCTGACACCCGGTTGATCCGTCCGGGCACCTCGCCCGTCAGGACAGTCCCGTCCAAGAACCCAAGGTAACCACCTTGCCCATTCCGCTGCGCCACGAGTGCGGTGGGTCCGATTCCGTCACAGATAAAAACAAGCAGGTGACTTCGTTCATGAGTGGACATAATTCACAGTCTGGCGAGCTCAAGCGTGGCTTGAAGAACCGCCATATCCAACTGATCGCCCTGGGTGGCGCGATCGGCACCGGATTGTTCCTGGGCTCGGCCGGCGTGATGAAGTCCGCCGGTCCGTCGATGATCCTCGGCTATGCGATCTGCGGCTTCATCGCCTTCATGATCATGCGCCAGCTCGGCGAGATGATCGTCGAAGAGCCGGTGGCCGGTTCGTTCAGCCACTTTGCACACAAGTACTGGGGTGGTTTCGCCGGCTTCTTGTCGGGCTGGAACTGCTGGGTGCTGTACATCCTGGTGGGCATGTCGGAGCTGTCGGCAGTGGGCAAGTACGTCCATTACTGGTGGCCGGAGATCCCGACCTGGGTGACCGCGGCGGCGTTCTTCCTGCTGATCAACGCCATCAACCTGATGAACGTGAAGTTCTTCGGCGAGGCCGAGTTCTGGTTCGCGATCATCAAGGTCGCCGCTATCGTCGGCATGATCGGCCTGGGCGCCTACTTGCTGACCAGTGGCAGTGGCGGCCCGGAAGCGTCGGTGACCAACCTGTGGGCCCATGGCGGCTTCTTCCCGCATGGCGTCAGCGGCCTGGTGATGGCCCTGGCCTTCATCATGTTCTCCTTCGGTGGCCTGGAAATGCTCGGCTTCACCGCAGCCGAGGCCGACAAGCCGAAGACCGTGATCCCCAAGGCGATCAACCAGGTCATCTACCGCATCCTGATTTTCTACGTGGGCGCCCTGGTGGTGCTGCTGTCGCTGACCCCGTGGGACAGCCTGGTGGCGAGCATCGACGCTTCCGGCGGCAGCTACGGCAGCAGCCCGTTCGTCCAGGTCTTCTCGCTGCTGGGTAGCGACGTGGCCGCGCACCTGCTGAACTTCGTGGTCCTGACCGCGGCGCTGTCGGTGTACAACAGCGGCACCTACTGCAATGCCCGCATGCTGCTGGGCATGGCCGAGCAGGGCGATGCCCCGGCGGCGCTGGCCAAGGTCGACCGTCGCGGCGTGCCGGTACGTTCGATCCTGGTGTCGGCGGCCGTGACCCTGATCGCGGTACTGCTCAACTACCTGATGCCGCAGAATGCCCTGGAGCTGCTGATGTCGCTGGTGGTGGCGACCCTGGTGATCAACTGGGCGATGATCAGCTACTCGCACCTGAAGTTCCGCCAGCACCTCGACCGCACCGGCCAGAAGCCGCTGTTCAAGGCGCTGTGGTACCCGTACGGCAACTACCTGGTGCTGGCCTTCGTGGTGCTGATCCTCGGCATCATGCTGCAGATCCCGGGCATCCAGGTATCGGTGTACGCCATGCCGGTATGGCTGGTGGTGATGTATGTGGCCTACCAACTGAAGAGCAAGCGTGGCTCCCAGGCCAATGGCGCTGCTGGCAGCATCGCCAAGTAAGCACTGAGGCGCACCAACAAAGAACCCGATGCCGGGTAACGGGCATCGGGTTTTTTGTTGCCTGTGTCGGCCTCAGATCTGTTCGAGCAACCAGCCGCGAAACGCCCGCAGCGAAGGCAATGCCTCATTCCTGGGCGGATAGATCAGGTAGTAGCTGCGTTGGCTGGCAAACGGTGTGCCCGGGCTGAAAAGTTCGCCGCTGGCCAGTTCCTCCTGCACCAGGATTCTGGGCACCAGGCCAATGCCTATGCCTGCCCGAACCGCTTGAATCAAATGCGAGGTCAGCTCGAAACTTGGCCCAAGGCGCATCGTCCGGTGGGGCAGGGCATGGTGGGAAAACCACTCGCCCCAGGCATGGGGGTTGTTGGCGACGTTGAGCAGTACCTCCTCGCTCATCCTTTGCGGGTTCCAATGCCCGTCCACCTTGGCTTCGGGAGGCAGGATCACCACCAGTTCCTCGGCGTGCAGGCGATGGCAGACCAGTCCGGGCAGGTCGTGGGTGGCCACGCCGATGGCCGCGTCGATCTCGCTGGTGTCGAAGTTGATGGCTTCGATACGGGAATGAATGTGTACCAGCATGCCGGGGTGGGCGCTGTAGAACGCATGCAGGCGCGGCAGCAGCCATTTCGAGCCGAAGGTCGGCAGGGTCGCCAGGCGCAGGGTGCCGACCCCGGACTGGTAGGCCAGGGCCTGCAAGGTGGCGCTGCGGATCCGGCCGAGGGCCTCGCTGAGCTCGCGCTGGTACAGGCGGCCGACATCGGTCAGCTGCACCTGGCGCCCCTCGCGACGGAACAGGGTGAGCCCCAACTGTTGCTCCAGCGCCTGCACCTGGCGGCTCACCGCGCTCTGGGTCAGCGAAAGCTCGGCGGCGGCGCGGGTATAGCTTTCATGCCGCGCGGCCGCCTCAAAGGCCAGTAGCAGCGACATGGACGGCGTGAGGTGGCGGTAATTCATTCATAAAGCTCATTGATAGCGGCAGGAATATCCATTTGCCCCTGGCGCGAAACTACAGGAACATTGGCCTGTTCGATATCCTCCCATGAGTCATTCATGCAGGAGTGACAAGATTTCCGTGAATTAGCCCGATATCAAAGAGGCATCCTTCGATGATCGCCCAGCTGCCGCCCCGTGCGCCCGCCGCCCACTATCCCGAGTTTCTCGAAGCCCTCAAGAGCAGTGGCTTCCGTGGCCAGATCAGTGCCGACTACGGCACCCGCACCGTGCTGGCCACCGACAACTCCATCTACCAGCGCCTGCCCCAGGCGGCGGTGTTCCCATTGGATGCCGACGATGTGGCGCGGGTCGCCACGCTCATGGCCGAGCCGCGCTTTCGCGATATCAAGCTGACCCCGCGTGGCGGTGGCACCGGCACCAACGGCCAGTCGCTGACCGACGGCATCGTCGTCGACCTGTCGCGGCACATGAACAGCATTCTCGAGATCAACGTCGAGCAGCGCTGGGTGCGGGTCCAGGCGGGCGTCGTCAAGGACCAGCTCAACGCCGCGCTCAAGCCCCATGGGCTGTTCTTCGCGCCAGAGTTGTCGACCTCCAACCGCGCCACCGTCGGCGGCATGATCAACACCGACGCCAGCGGCCAGGGCAGTTGCACCTATGGCAAGACCCGCGACCACGTGCTCGAGCTGCACAGTGTGCTGCTCGGTGGCGAGCGTCTGCACAGCCTGCCGATCGACGACGCGACGCTGGAGCAGGCCTGCGCCGCGCCCGGCCGGGTCGGCGAGGTGTACCGCATGGCCCGCGAGATCCAGCAAACCCAGGCCGGGCTGATCGAAAGCACCTTCCCCAAGCTCAACCGCTGCCTGACCGGCTACGACCTGGCGCACCTGCGCGACGAGCAGGGTCGCTTCAACCTCAACAGCGTGCTGTGCGGCGCCGAAGGCTCGCTGGGCTATGTGGTCGAGGCCAAGCTCAATGTGCTGCCGATCCCGAAGTACGCGGTGCTGGTCAACGTGCGCTACACCAGCTTCATGGACGCCCTGCGCGACGCCAATGCGCTGATGGCGCACAAGCCGCTGTCGATCGAGACCGTTGACTCCAAGGTGCTGATGCTGGCGATGAAGGACATCGTCTGGCACAGCGTCGCCGAGTATTTCCCGGCCGACGCCGAGCGCCCGACGCTGGGTATCAACCTGGTGGAGTTCTGTGGCGACGAGCCGGCCGAGGTCAATGCCCGGGTCGAGGCGTTCGTCGCCCACCTGCAGCGCGACACCAGCGTCGAGCGCCTGGGGCATACCCTGGCGGAGGGCGCCGAGGCGGTCACCCGGGTCTACACCATGCGCAAGCGTTCGGTGGGGCTGCTGGGCAACGTCGAGGGCGAAGTGCGGCCACAGCCGTTCGTCGAGGACACCGCCGTGCCGCCGGAGCAGCTGGCTGACTACATCGCCGACTTCCGCGCGCTGCTTGACGGTTACGGCCTTGCCTACGGCATGTTTGGCCATGTCGATGCCGGCGTGCTGCACGTGCGTCCGGCGCTGGACATGAAGGACCCGGCCCAGGCCGCGCTGGTCAAGCCGATCTCCGATGCCGTGGCGGCGCTGACCCAGCGCTATGGCGGCCTGCTCTGGGGCGAGCATGGCAAAGGCCTGCGCTCGGAGTACGTACCGGAATACTTCGGAGAGCTGTACCCGGCATTGCAGCGTCTCAAGGGCGCCTTCGATCCATACAATCAGCTCAACCCGGGCAAGATCTGCACCCCGTCGGACAGCGCCGAAGGCCTGACCCCGGTGGATGGCGTGACCCTGCGTGGTGACCTTGACCGCAGTATCGACGAGCGCGTTTGGCAAAGTTTCGGCAGCGCCGTGCACTGCAACGGCAACGGCGCCTGCTACAACTACGACCCCAACGACGCCATGTGCCCGTCGTGGAAGGCCACTCGTGAACGCCAGCACTCACCCAAGGGGCGTGCTTCGCTGATCCGCGAATGGCTGCGTCTGCAGGGCGAGGCGAACATCGATGTGCTCGCCGCCGCCCAACGCAAGGGGGCCTGGTTCATGGGGCTGCCGGCGCGCCTGCGCAACAGCCGTGCGCGCCAGCAGGGACAGGAAGACTTCTCCCACGAGGTATACGACGCCATGGCCGGCTGCCTGGCGTGCAAGTCCTGCGCCGGGCAGTGCCCGATCAAGGTCAACGTGCCGGACTTCCGCTCG
Organism: Pseudomonas sp. P65(2024); assembly: GCF_057480955.1. NCBI lineage: Bacteria > Pseudomonadati > Pseudomonadota > Gammaproteobacteria > Pseudomonadales > Pseudomonadaceae > Pseudomonas > Pseudomonas sp. P65(2024). The sequence continues at coordinate 110,248 of NZ_JBLIYX010000012.1, read as the reverse complement.
CGCTTCCTCGAGCTGTACCACGGCCGCTACCAGCGCCCGTTGCGCGATTACCTGATCGGCTCGCTGGAGTTCACCATCCCGTACCTGGCCCATGCGCCGGGCCTGTACAACGCGGTGATGGGCTCGAAGTGGGTGAGCAGGCTGCTGGCGGACAAGGTCGGCATGATCGACAGCCCGCTGATCAGCCGTTTCAACTTCCAGGCCACCCTGACCCGTTGCCGGGTCCAGGTGGCGAGCGTGCCGGCCCTGCGTGAGCTGACCCCGGCCCAGCGCGAGCGCAGCATCGTGCTGGTGCAGGATGCCTTCACCCGCTATTTCGAGACGCCACTGTTGGCCTCGTTCATCGAGCTGGCCCACCGCCTGGGGCACAAGGTGTTCCTCGCGCCCTATAGCGCCAACGGCAAGCCGTTGCACGTGCAGGGTTTCCTCGGTGCCTTCGCCAAGGCGGCGTTGCGCAACGCCACCCAGCTCAAGGCCCTGGCCGACTGCGGCGTGCCGTTGGTGGGGCTGGATCCGGCGATGACCCTGGTCTACCGCCAGGAGTACCAGAAGGTCGATGGCGTGGAGTGCCCGTCGGTGCTGCTGCCCCAGGAGTGGCTGATGAACGTGCTGCCCGAGCAGGCGCCGGCCAAGGGCGACAGCTTCCGCCTGATGGCCCACTGCACCGAGAAAACCAATGTGCCAGCCAGTACCAAGCAGTGGGAGCAGGTGTTCGCCCGCCTGGGGCTGAAGCTGGTCACCGAGGTCACCGGTTGCTGCGGCATGTCCGGTACCTATGGGCATGAAGCGCGCAACCAGGAAACCTCGAAGACCATCTTCGAGCAGTCCTGGGCGACCAAGCTGGACAAGCAGGGTGAGGCATTGGCGACCGGCTACTCGTGCCGCAGCCAGGTCAAGCGCATGACCGAGAAGCAGTTGCGTCATCCATTGGAGGTGGTGTTGCAGTACGCGCAGCGCTAGTCAATTGCTGGGGGCGCATAGCGCCCCCGGTTTATCGCTCCCGTTGCAGTCGAGCTTGTCGGTACAGATAACAACTCAACAACAACCCGCATCCCGCTGCTGCCGCCGCGAACAGGAACATCGAGGCAAATCCGAACCCCGCCGCCACTGCGCCCACCAGCGGCCCGGTGATCCCCAGCGACAGGTCGATGAACAGGGAATAGGCCCCCACCGCCGCGCCGCGGTTGGCTGGCGACACCTGGTTCACGGCTTCCACCCCTAACGCGGGAAATACCAGTGAGAATCCGAAACCGCTCAGCGCCGCACCGGCCAGGGCCATCTCGGCGCTGGAGGCGAGCCACAGCATCAGCAACCCCAGGGTCTCAATCGACAGGCAGGCGATCGCCACGCGGAAGCCGCCGATGCGGTTGATAAGGTTGCCGAAAAGCAGGCGCGCGCAGATGAAGCTGGCACCGAACAGGCTCAGGGTCAGCGCGGCGTTGGGCCAGTCACGGCTGGCATAGAACAGCGTGATGAAGGTGGCGATGGTGCCGAAGCCGATCGAACCCAGGGCCAGCCCCGAACCATGGGGGAACACCTTGCCCAGCACTCGCATGAACGGCAGGCGCACGCCGGCGACCACCGGCGCGGCGCGCTTGGGCCAGGCCAGCAGCAGGCCGAGCACGCCGAGCAGGATGATGCTGGCGCCGATACTCCACAGGCCAAGGCTCTTGGCCATCAGTACTCCCAGAGGTGCACCGATCGCCAGGGCGCCATAGCTGGCGATGCCGTTCCAGGAAATCACCTTGGCGGTATTCTGCGAGCCGACCCGGCCGATGCCCCAGCCGATCGAGCCCGAGCCCACCAGGCTTTCGGCGCTACCCAGCACCAGGCGTCCGACCAGCAAGCAGGCAAGGCTCAGCCAGGGCCAGGGTGTGAGGAAGTGGCAGGCCAGCATGAACACTCCGCTCAGGCCACAGCCGGCCAGGCCCCACATCACGGCCCGCTTGCTACCCAGGTTGTCGATGATGCGGCTCGCAGTGGGGCGGCTGAGCAGGGTGGCCAGGTACTGCACGCTGATGACCAGGCCGGCAACCACGGCGCTGAAGCCAAGGTCGTTGTGCACGTAGCTGGGCAGTACAGCCAGCGGGATGCCGATGTTCAGGTAGCCGATGAAGGTGAAGATGACAATGGCGACGACCTGGGCGGTGGTCCTGAGGGAGGAGGGGCGCTGCTCAAGCATGAAGGATTCCGGAAACGATAAGACCAAGGCGCGGTCATCATAGCCTGGTGGCGCAGGGCTGTGGATTAAGGTTGCAGGGGCAGGTGACGGTGGCCAGCGGGGCCACTGTCGCGGTGGTGGGGAGCGTCAGTAGTTGCTGTATGGCAGCAGCCAACTGACGCTGAAATCAGCGTTCGGATAGTCAAGACGCAGGCGCGGCAGTACGAAGCCGCCGCACGAGCGGCAGGTATCCATCAGGGTGAAGACCTTGATGCTGGCGATCTCGTCACTGCGGGCGAGCAAGTCCTGGTTGATCGTCGAGGCGACCAGGCGCTCGGAATCCAGATGGCGCCAGTGGTTCTTGATGATCAGCCAGTTGGCGCGGCGCAGGACGGGGAGGTGGGTGAAGCGTGGATCCGGGTCCAGTCCCTGCATGCGGGCGCGGGCGTCAATGTAGTCGATGGGCGGCTGTTGGCCCGGCGCGGGAGGATGGAGACCGATCCCCCGTTTCGCCCGGCCACCGGACAACGCGAAGTACACGCGGCGGCTGCCGTCCCTCAAGGTGACGGTGGCAAAAGCGAAATTGGCCCCCGACAGGTGTTGGCGCAATTGCCTCATGCCACCGTCGGTCAGCATCTGGGCAACGCTCAGTGGGGTGTAGGCGCTGCGTGCGCCCGAGGCGGGTAGCAGCAGGTTGAGCACGCCGTTGACATGCAATTGCTCCACGGCATCGAAGCTGGCCAGGTTATGAAATTCGGGGATGATCATTTTGTTCAGTCCCGTTACATCGTTCAGCGAAAAACCGGCCAGTTGATCCTGCGCCCGGGACGAGGTCAGGATGTTGCGGGCAAATTCCGGGTATTGCGCCTCTTCCAGCTGGTCGAGTGCGCTCTGCAGGGCGGTCGGTGCGCTGGGTGGATTGCTGCGTCGATTGTGGCGTACCCAGTCGCGCAGCAGGCCGGCGAGGTTGTCGATGTCCTGTTGCAGGTTCGGCCTGGTGGCCACGATGCGATAGGTTTCGCTGACATCGAGGTATTGGGCGATGGCGTTCAAGTCGGTGACTCGGGTAAAGGTCAGGCGGGTGTCCTGTGCCGGGATGGGGTACTGGCTGGGGGTCAGCGTGCCCTGGCGCAAGGCGGCGGTCTGGCTGCGCTGCCAGGCTTCGAAGTCGAACGGGGCGCCGTAGAATACGCCGGTATCGGCTTCGACCAACAACCAGTCGCTGTCCAGGTACTGCACGCGCGCACCGCGCAAGGTGCGACGGTCGGCAAGGCCTCGGATCAACCGGCCTAGCCGGACCGGTGGGCAGTGGCCGCTGAACAGCGCGACCTGATCGACTGTCATGTCGGCCGGCAGGCCGAACCAGTGTTCGCTTACCGGGTAACCCAGTACGCCGTCCTCGTAGTAGTGCGGCGGATTAAGCAGGCCCATGGCATCGGCCTCGTCGTCGCTCAGGGGGGTGAGGGCCCTTCGACTGCTGGCAGGTTGGCGTCCTCTGCCGGGAATGATTTCCTGCGTGTATTGCACCAGGCGATTCTCGCGCACCATGACCTGCGCCACGCTGTCGCCGTGTGCGCCGTTGGCGCGGTAGGTGATCGGCTGCGGTTCGATACGGATGGTCTCGAAGGCGTGGCTCACTTGTTGGCCGTAGGCGGGCGTGCCGGCCTGGTTGGCGGGTGGCGCCAGCTGAAGCGCGATACCCTGTGCGGGAGCATCCGGATAGGGCGGTGCTTGGCGTACAGGGTCTTGTGCCCACAGCAGGGGCGTATTGCGCACACGCTCGGCCACGCCGGCAGGCTGACCGATGCGGTGGCGATAGGGGACTCCGTTGATGATCGCGTCGACATGGTCTGGGTCGCGGATGATGAACACCGGGTAGACGACCGGGTTGGAGGCTTTTTCCCACGCTCTGGTGATATCGTCGCCCTCGCCCAGCAGCAGTCTGATGGCATTGGGCTTGTGGCCGGGCAGCAGCTTTTGCTGGGGAATCGCTGCGGCGAGGCTGGCCCGTGTGCGTGCGTCGGTGCCGCCCGGCCAGTCGCTGGGGCCTGCGCCGCGGCGATGCAGCCTGGTGGGCAGTGGCTGGCCCTTCCAGTGCCTGGCGGCTCGCAACATGCCAAGGCGCAGGGCCTTGGCGTTTTTGCCAGCTGCGCCATGGAGCCGCGCCAGGGGTTTGATGAGGCGTCCGCCCAAGACGAAGGCACTGCCCGCGGTGCCAAGTACGTCCAGGCCGCAGCCCAATGCTTCTGTACCATTGCGCACGCCGAAGCAGCTTAGCCCGGGCACCAGGTTGGACAGCAGCTTGAACAGGTAGCGTCCGATACTGTCCTTGCGCTGTTCGGCGAGGAACTGTTCGTGTGATGTCGTACCTTTGCAGATGCCATACAGTGCGTCGCAGTTGCCCAAAGCGATGGATTCTGCGTAATAGCGGATCAATACTTCCAGGCGATGTTCAATCGGCGCTTTGCCCAATTCCACAATTGTTGGCCATGGCGCGACCTGCCAGGGAATAGTGGTTTCGTTGTAGTCGGTGTAGTCCAGAGGCAGGGTCTCGATCCATCGTTCGCGTTGTGTCCTGGTAACGACATGGCGACGCCAGGTCAGCTTCTCTGGAAACAGCTCATAGAAGGTGTCGACAGTGTCGCCGTAGAGATGGACGATGATGCCTTGGGTGCCGATTTCCATTCTCCAGTCCGCGATGGGTGAGTCTCCGTAGCTGGGAACGCTGCCTTTGATAGGGCCTATGTACGTCGGCCATGTGACGGCATGGCAATGCCAATCACTGTTCTTCAGTCGGTCCTGGTCTGTTTGGGGCAGATGGCGCAATAAGCGCTGCATTGCATCGGCGTAGATCATCCGGGCACGTTGGCGCCATGCCTGGAACTCGTGGTCGTAACGTGCCGTGGCGTCCGGCAGTTGGCTGTGCCGATAGCCTGCTCCGTGATCCAGGTAGGCATTGACGTGCAGTTGGTTGTCCACGTTGCTGCCCTGCGGATCGATGCCTGCCTGGCGCAGCTCATGCCGAGCCAGCTCGAAGCGATCAGGGACATCGCGAAGGCTCTCCCGGTCCCAGGCGGTGAGGTAATGGTCATAGGCCAGTTGCCATTGTGCTTTAGACCAGGGTGGAGGTTGCTTGAGCAGGCCCTGCAACTGAACCCACTCGGCGACGGTCGCTGCCAAGGCCCCCTCGAACGCCGGGGTAGCCTGCTTGTCGGGCAGGTCGGTAGCTTGTTCTGCAGCGGCGAAGGTCACGGGCTTGCGCTGGGCCAGCAGCAGATAGGCACCTTGGCGCAGGTTGGCCCAGCGCACATCGTGATCGTAGAGATAGTCGTCGGGAGCGTCGTCGATAAGCAGCTCAGGTGCGAAGCGGCGTAACAGCAGTTCGGCAGCCAGTTCTGCCATGGCGGGCACGCCGCCAAGATGACTGTGCAGGCTGTTGATCAGGTCGAGGCGAATTTCGCTCAAATGCTGGTATTTGTTGTGTGCGTTGAACAGCGCGAAATCGAGGATATGGCCTGGACGGTACTTGGTCGGAGGATAGAGTGCATCGATCAAGGTCTGTTCGACCAGGGCGCGGTACGCGGGGGCGTTTGCCGGCGTGCTGTCCCACTGCACTGCTGCCGCCAGGCGTTGGCCCAGGCGGTCGAAGGTGATAGCGCCCAGCAAGGCATCCAGTACCTGGCCTGCCGGGGCGTTCAGGGCGGAGCCATCCAGCGTGATGCGCCCATACTGGTTGACCGGCTTGTCTGTCTTGCGCTCCCGCGCAGTGGCGAAACGATAGTGCAAGCCTTGGTAAAAGAATGCGGCCTGCAGTTCATTGAGCAGTTTCTCGAAGAGATGCTGACCGGGTGTCGCTTTGAACAGGTGAGTGGCCAGGATGGGAAGGTCAAGGTGCTCGTCGAGTTCCAGTCTGGGCTGCTGCGGGCGCAGGGGCTTCACGCTCAGTTTGCCGCGGAGTAACAGCGTTGCCGCAAGGTAGGTGACGGCGCGTGTCAGGCGTGGATAGGTGTGCCAGAGCGCCTGGGCGAAGCTGGCGACTGCGTAAGGTGTGTCAAGGTGTGAGTCAGGTAGCAGCTCAGGAAATCTGCCGGTGTCGGCAACCTTGATCAGTTGCCCGGCCAAGGTGCCGTAGAAGAGTGCACAGTCGTTGTGGTTCGCTGGCTGAGAGCGCTCGCGTCCCAGAAAGCGATTAAGGTACAGCCTGGCGTGCTCGCTACCCAGCGCTGTCTCCAGGGCTGTCTCGAGCTCCAGATCCATGAGCATTCTCGGATAGAGAGCGTCCACGCCGAAGGCTTGGTCGAAATGGTCGTTAAGCGAGGTGGCGATGTCCTGAGGTCCGGAGAGCTCGCTTACGACGATGACATCGGCGGGAGTCAGGGCGAGGATTTTTGCCTTTTCGGCGGCGTTGAGATGAGAGCGGCGAAACATGCGGGAGCCTCCGTTTTGGAAGGCCGCAGTTTGTCGGAGTGGGGCAGGTCGGTGCGGTAAGAGGATATGGCGTGGCGTGAAAGGTGTCTTGACGGTGTGAAAACGTGATGATGGGGAAGCTCCCGCAGGTCAGCCGTTTTCACACTGTCGAACGGTGCGCGGGTTATTCCTGGTCGGCGCTGGATTGATCATCGCCGTCCTGGTCGACGGCGGGCGTCGGTTCGGCGTGGGCGGCAACGGATTGCTCTTCGGGGTTCAGGCTTGGGAAGGGAAGATTCGGGATTTCATGCATCTCGTCGTTCCTCGCAAGTGTGAGTGAAAAGGCGGCGCCAGGGCGCATGTGTGGCTTCGAAAAGCTGGGGCAGGATACAGCAGTCTGGGTGACAGTTTGAGATTTTTGCCGGGCGCTGGTCGGTTCAAGCGGTCGGCTATCGGTCAAGGGGAGCTTCAGGAGGGCGCGTGGGAGCGGGCTTGCCCCGCGATAGCACTATCGCGGGGCAAGCCCGCTCCCACGCCACATCGGCCAGATATCAGCGACAGACGTCGGCGATGGCCGCCGCCAATTGCTCCAGGCGTCGTGCATCCGCCCCGGCGATGTTCGCCCGGCCGGTACCGACCATGTACACACTGTGCCGCTCACGCAGCAGGCGCACTTGCTCGGGGTTCAGCCCGGTGTAAGAGAACATCCCGCGTTGCGCGGCGATGTGCGCGAAACGCTCGGCCAGGCCATGTGGGGCCAGCGCCTGCACCAGGCCTAGACGAAGCTCGGCGATGCGCTGGCGCATGGCGTTCACTTCCTCGACCCACAGCGCCTTGAGCGCCGGATCACCGAGGATCTCGGCGACCACCGCGGCGCCATGGTCCGGTGGCGTCGACCACAGGTTGCGCGCAATGAACGCCAATTGGCTGCGCACATCCAGCAGTTTCTCGGCATCGTGGCTGCACACCAGCAGGGCGCCGGTGCGATCGCGGTACAGGCCGAAGTTCTTCGAGCAGGAGCTGGTGACCAGCAGTTCTGGCAGTTCGGCGGCAAATAGGCGCACCGCCCATGCGTCTTCTTCCAGGCCGTCACCGAAGCCTTGGTAGGCGAAGTCGATCAACGGCAGCAGGTTGCGGCGCTTGACGATGTCGAGCACCGCGCGCCAGTCGTCCTGGCCCAGGTCGAAGCCGGTCGGGTTGTGGCAGCAGGCGTGCAGCAGCACCACATCGCCTTGCGCTGCCTGTTCCAGCGCGGCGAGCATGCCGTCGACGTTCAGGCGGTTGTCCTTGCCCACGTAGGGGTAGTGGGACACCGTGAGCCCGGCGCCGGCGAAGATCGTCTCGTGGATCGGCCAGGTCGGGTCGCTTAGCCAGATGCCACGCCCCGGCAGGCAATGGGCGATGAACTCCGCGGCCAGGCGCAGGGCACCGGTGCCGCCCGGGGTTTGGGTCGCGCCGGCGCGCTGGCTGGCCAGCAGCGGCGAGTCGCTGCCCAGCACCAGTTCGCTGACCAGGCGGCCAAACGCCGCGTCGCCATGGCCGCCGATGTAGCTTTTGGTGGCCTGGCGTTCGACCAGGCGCTGCTCGGCCTGTTTGACCGCCGCGGGAATCGGCGTCAGACCCTGGGCGTCCTTGAACACGCCGACTCCCAGGTCAAACTTGGCCGGGTTGGCGTCGCGGGCGTAGGCCTCCATCAGCCCGAGGATCGGGTCGCCAGGGACCCGGCCGATGGCTGCGAAGTGCATCACTTGCGCCCTTCGGCGGTCTTGGCGACTTCGTCGGTGCGCGCGCACATGATGAAGTCGTTGCGGTGCAGGCCCTTGATCGAGTGGCTCCACCAGGTCACGGTGACCTTGCCCCATTCGGTCAGCAGGCCCGGGTGATGGCCTTCGGCTTCAGCGATTTCGCCAATGGCATTGGTGAAAGCCAGGGCGTGCTTGAAGTTCTTGAACAGGAACACGCGCTCGAGCTCCATGTGGCCGTCGCGGACTTCGATGTTCCAGTCCGGGATCTCGCGGATCAGTTCCGCCAGTTCCTCGTCGGTGACTTTCGGCGCATCGGCGCGGCAGGCTTCGCAGTGGGCTTGGTTCAAGGCATTCATGGGTGTTTTCCGGTTTGAGTTGTTATCGACAGGGGCGCTCAGGCGGCGACCTTGGGTGGAAACTTCGGTGCGTGCAGGCCCAGCTGCATGGCTTGGTGGACCATGGCCATGATGTCTTCGTGGGCCAGGTCGAACAGGCGCTTCATGTTCGGCAGGACGAAGTACAGGGGCTGCAGGATATCGATGCGATACGGCGTGCGCATGGCCTCGATCGGGTCGAAGGCCTGGTGCTCCGGCTCGCCTGACAGGCTGTAGACGGTCTCCTTCGGCGAGGAGAGGATACCGCCGCCGTAGATCTTGCGACCCTGCGCGGTTTCCATCAGGCCGAACTCGATGGTCATCCAGTACAGGCGCGCCAGGTACACACGCTGTTCCTTGGTCGCCGCCAGGCCGAGTTTGCCGTAGGTGTGGGTGAATTCGGCGAAGAAGGGGTTGGTCAGCAGCGGGCAGTGACCGAAGATCTCGTGGAAGATGTCGGGCTCCTGCAGGTAGTCCAGCTCTTCGGGTGTGCGGATGAAGGTGGCGACCGGGAAGCGCTTGCTGGCCAGCAGCTCGAAGAAGGTCTGGAAAGGGATCAGCGCCGGCACGCGGGCAACCTGCCAGCCGGTGGTGGCGCCCAGCACCTTGTTGATTTCGCCGAGTTGGGGGATGCGGTCATGGGGCAGCTTGAGCTGCTCGATGCCGTCCAGGTATTCCTGGCATGCCCGGCCTTCGATCACTTTCAGTTGGCGAGTGATCAGGGTGTTCCACACCGCATGCTCTTGCTGCGGGTAGTCGATAAAACCATGCGCATCGGGCTCGCGTGCCACGTATTGCGTCTGTTTCATGTGGCTCTCCTGGTGAGGGCGTTCTTGTTATGTACAGGACATACCTTAGGAATATCCCTACAAACGCGGCTTTGCACCGGGGTTGAGGCCAGTTATGGCTATCCGCTGGTCCTGAAATCGTAACGATAATTTTACAAAAATGCCCTTGTGCCGGAAAATCACGGGTATCGAGCTGGGCAGAAGGGTAATTCTGTCAGTTTATCTTTACGAATTTTCCGCGTGCCGAGTAAAAACCTTGGCCGCTTCGAGACCTTTCATGCGTATCAAAGTGCACTGCCAGAACCGCATCGGCATCCTGCGGGATATCCTCAACCTGCTGGTGGAGTACGGCATCAACGTGTTGCGCGGCGAGGTGGGCGGCGATCATGGCAACGCCATCTACCTGCACTGCCCAAACCTGATCAACTTGCAGTTCCAGGCGCTGCGGCCGAAGTTCGAGTCGATCGCCGGGGTGTTCGGGGTCAAGCGCGTCGGCCTGATGCCCAGCGAGCGCCGACACATGGAGCTGAACGCGTTGCTGGGCGCGCTGGATTTCCCGGTACTGTCGATCGACATGGGCGGCAGCATCGTTGCCGCCAACCGTGGCGCGGCACAGTTGCTCGGGGTGCGGGTGGACGAGGTGCCGGGCATTCCGTTGTCGCGCTATGTCGAGGACTTCGATCTGCCGGAGCTGATCCGCGCCAACAAGTCGCGCATCAACGGCCTGCGCATCAAGGTCAAGGGCGATGTGTTCCTCGCTGATATCGCGCCATTGCAGTCGGAGCATGATGACAGCGAGGCCCTGGCGGGTGCGGTGATCACCCTGCATCGCGCCGATCGCATCGGCGAGCGTATCTACAACGTGCGCAAGCAGGAGCTGCGAGGCTTCGACAGCATCTTCCAGAGCTCGCGGGTGATGGCTGCGGTGGTGCGCGAGGCGCGGCGCATGGCGCCGCTGGATGCGCCGCTGCTGATCGAGGGCGAGACCGGTACCGGCAAGGAATTGCTGGCGCGCGCCTGCCACTTGGCCAGCCCCCGTGGCCAGGCGCCGCTGATGGCGCTCAACTGCGCCGGCCTGCCGGAGTCGATGGCCGAAACCGAGCTGTTCGGCTACGGCCCGGGGGCGTTCGAAGGCGCGCGTGCCGAAGGCAAGCTGGGGCTGCTGGAGCTTACCGCCGGTGGCACGCTGTTCCTCGATGGCGTCGGGGAGATGAGCCCGCGCTTGCAGGTCAAGCTGCTGCGATTTCTGCAGGATGGCTGTTTCCGCCGGGTCGGCAGTGACGAAGAGGTGTACCTGGATGTGCGGGTGATCTGCGCGACCCAGGTCGACCTGTCCGAGCTATGTGCCCGGGGCGAGTTCCGCCAGGACCTCTACCATCGCCTCAACGTGCTGTCGCTGCATATTCCGCCGCTGCGCGAATGCATGGATGGCCTGGAGGGGCTGGTGCAGCACTTCCTTGACCAGGCCAGCCGGCAGATCGGTTGCCCGATGCCGCGCTTGGCACCGGCGGCGATGGACAAGCTTGCTCAATATCATTGGCCGGGCAACGTGCGCCAGCTGGAGAACGTGCTGTTCCAGGCGGTGTCGTTGTGCGAGGGTGGGGTGGTGAAGAGCGAACATATCCGTTTGCCGGATTATGGCGCACGCCAGCCATTGGGCGAGTTTTCCCTGGATGGCGATCTTTCGCAAATTGTCGGGCGGTTTGAAAAGGCGGTATTGGAAAGTTTGATGAGTGAATTTCCAAGTAGCCGGGCGCTGGGGAAAAGATTGGGGGTTTCCCATACGACCATTGCCAACAAGTTGCGGGATTATTCGTTGAGCAAGTCAGGGGAGTGAGCGTGGCTAATTGCCTTGAAAGTTACACTTGGTCTTGTGGGCGCGGACTTGTGTCGCGAAAGGGCTGCGTAGCAGCCCCGGGGTTTTAGCAGCATGCAAAGATCGCCGGGGCCGCTTTGCGGCCCTTTCGCGACACAAGGCCGCTCAGGGATCGCGCAAGGCTTGAGATTGGCGCGGTCGCCTCAGCCGTTGGAACAACCGTTCCCCATCACGCGGTATTCGAGAATATGCTTCTGGCCCTGGGAGTCCTCGTAGGTCATACGGGCCGGCACCACTTCGCAGACATTTGGCACTTCGCTCATGGAGATGACGCGGGCGATGTCCAGGTGCTGCGAATAACTGTACTGTTCAACCGGAATCTGCTCGACATCTTTTGCTTCGCCGGCCAATGCCGCGCCGCAAAAACCGCCAAGTACCAATACCAGTAAAGCTTTCATTTTCAAGTTACCTGTCTAAGGTCGTGAGGTGGCACGCGGCGCTTATGGCGCCGCGAGTACAGCAAGTTTCAACTATCGGGATGAGATACGGATTAACGCTGCCTTCGTGGGGGCTGTTACCAAGTTAATCGCGTTGCCGTTGCTGGCGAGATGAATTTTAGGGGGGCGCCCACGGCTGAAACAGAGGGGGTTTTGATAAAGTCTTTTGACAGAATCTGTAACAATCCCCGTCGAAACCCTTTCTTTTCCTCTCGACGATGGCTGCATGCCATGTACTAGAGCGGTCGCGCCCGATCGGTAGGTCGACGACCCGTCGTGTTACTACCAACGTCGAATGGTCTTGGCCGCTCTGGTACAGTTACAAACGGTTCCATACAAAAACAACTATTACACCGAGGTAACACAGATGAGTGCGGCTCCACTGTATCCCGTTCGTCCCGAGGTTGCGGCCAGTACCCTGACCGACGAGGCCACCTACAAGGCCATGTACCAGCAATCGGTGATCAACCCGGACGGCTTCTGGCGCGAGCAGGCCCAGCGTCTGGACTGGATCAAGCCTTTCACCAAGGTCAAGCAGACCTCGTTCGACGACCACCATGTCGACATCAAGTGGTTCGCCGACGGCACTCTGAACGTTTCCTACAATTGCCTGGACCGCCATCTCGCCGAGCGCGGCGACCAGCTGGCGATCATCTGGGAAGGCGACGACCCTTCCGAACACCGCAACATTACCTATCGCGAGCTCCACGAGCAGGTCTGCAAGTTCGCCAACGCCCTGCGTGGCCAGGATGTGCACCGTGGTGACGTGGTGACCATCTACATGCCGATGATCCCCGAGGCCGTGGTCGCCATGCTGGCCTGTGCCCGCATCGGCGCGATCCACTCGGTGGTGTTCGGCGGCTTCTCGCCGGAGGCGCTGGCCGGGCGCATCATCGACTGCAAGTCGAAAGTGGTGATCACCGCCGACGAAGGCCTGCGCGGTGGCCGTCGCACCCCGCTCAAGGCCAATGTCGACCTGGCCCTGACCAACCCTGAAACCAACAGCGTACAGAAGATCATCGTGTGCAAGCGCACCGGTGGCGACATCGCTTGGCACCAGCACCGCGACATCTGGTACGAAGACCTGATGAAGGTTGCTTCCAGCCACTGCGCGCCGAAAGAGATGGGCGCCGAGGAGGCGCTGTTCATCCTCTATACCTCCGGTTCCACCGGCAAGCCCAAGGGCGTGCTGCACACCACCGGCGGTTACCTGGTGTATGCCGCGCTGACCCACGAGCGCGTGTTCGACTACCGTCCGGGCGAGGTCTACTGGTGCACCGCCGATGTGGGCTGGGTCACCGGCCACAGCTACATCGTCTACGGCCCGCTGGCCAATGGCGCCACCACACTGCTGTTCGAGGGCGTGCCGAACTACCCGGACATCACCCGGGTGTCGAAGATCGTCGACAAGCACAAGGTCAATATCCTCTACACCGCGCCGACCGCCATTCGCGCCATGATGGCCGAGGGCGAGGCGGCGGTGGCCGGTGCTGATGGCTCCAGTCTGCGCCTGCTGGGCTCGGTGGGTGAGCCGATCAACCCCGAGGCCTGGAACTGGTACTACAAGACCGTCGGTAAGGAACGTTGCCCGATTGTCGATACCTGGTGGCAGACCGAGACCGGCGGTGTACTGATCAGCCCGCTGCCGGGCGCCACCGCGCTGAAGCCGGGCTCGGCGACGCGTCCGTTCTTCGGCGTGGTGCCAGCGCTGGTGGATAACCTGGGCAACCTGATCGAAGGCGCCGCCGAGGGCAACCTGGTGATCCTCGACTCCTGGCCGGGCCAGTCGCGTTCGCTGTACGGCGACCACGACCGTTTCGTCGACACCTACTTCAAGACCTTCCGCGGCATGTACTTCACCGGTGACGGTGCCCGCCGCGACGAAGACGGCTACTACTGGATCACCGGCCGTGTCGATGATGTGCTCAACGTCTCAGGGCATCGCATGGGTACCGCTGAGATCGAGAGCGCGATGGTGGCGCATCCGAAGGTCGCCGAGGCGGCCGTGGTGGGCGTGCCGCACGACATCAAGGGGCAGGGTATCTACGTCTATGTCACCCTCAACGCCGGCGAGGAGTCGAGCGAGCAACTGCGCCAGGAGCTGAAGAACTGGGTGCGCAAGGAGATCGGCCCGATCGCCTCGCCGGATGTGATCCAGTGGGCACCGGGACTGCCGAAGACCCGCTCGGGCAAGATCATGCGCCGCATCCTGCGCAAGATCGCCACCGGCGAGTACAATGCGCTGGGTGATATCTCCACCCTGGCCGACCCAGGGGTGGTGCAGCACCTGATCGACACCCACAAGGCGATGAGTCTGGCCACCGCTTGAGTTGAAGCATCGCAATCGTGGGGGTGGACCTTTCCCGCGATACGGTCATCAGCAAAAACCCCGCCCATGCCCGGCGGGGTTTTTGCTTTACTGATACCGACTGTTACTCCGACATCCATCGGTAACCCTGGCTGTCACCGATTTCGCCCAAATGCGGGGCTTGTGGAAACATTCGCGTGCCATTTGAGTGCATTGCTGCGAGCATTTTGTGCGGGGTCGCACGCTGCACTTGCCGGAATACAAGGCTTTGCCAATAATGGGCCCGCTTATTGCTTTGGGTATAGGTTATTTCTCTTTTGCTCTTGCATATCTCGCAGGAGCTGTCAATATCGCCCGCCGCGGTTCCTGGCGCTTCTGTAATTAGTTGTCGCTTTGAAGAAATATCGACCACCGGGCTGTCGCTAGAATGCCACTCACTCGCTCGTGGTCTGCGACCTTGGTCGAAACCTGCGCGGCTCGCGCTGTACCCATTCGCATATCGGGCAGCCGTTACAACTGCCTTGTATTGCCCCGTACCGATGGAGTTACCTGATGAAGAAGCTCGCACTGCTTGGCGCCCTGGCGCTTTCCGTGTTTTCCCTGGTATCGCAGGCCGATGAGAAGCCGTTGAAGATCGGTATCGAGGCCGCCTACCCACCCTTCGCCTTCAAGCAACCCGATGGCAGCCTCGCCGGCTTCGACTACGACATCGGCAACGCCCTGTGCGAACAGATGAAAGCCAAGTGCACCTGGGTCGAGCAGGAGTTCGACGGCCTGATTCCTGCGCTGAAAGTGCGCAAGATCGACGCCATCCTCTCGTCCATGTCGATCACTGATGATCGCAAGAAGTCGGTCGACTTCACCAAGCGCTACTACCTCACCCCGGCGCGTCTGGTCATGAAGGAAGGCACTGCCGTCAGCGACAGCCTGGTTGAGCTCAAGGGGAAGAAGATCGGCGTGCAGCGCGGCTCCATCCATGATCGCTTCGCCAAGGAAGTCCTGGGCGCGCAAGGCGCTACCGTCGTGCCTTACGGCACCCAGAACGAAATCTACCTGGACGTCGCCGCCGGTCGCCTGGACGGTACCGTGGCCGACGCCACCCTGCTCGAAGACGGTTTCCTGAAAACCGACGCCGGCAAGGGCTTCGCCTTCGTAGGCCCGGCCTTCACCGATACCAAGTACTTCGGTGACGGTGTCGGCATTGCCGTGCGCAAGGGCGACACCGCCAACGCCGAGCGCATTAACGCGGCCATCGACGCTATCCGCGCCAACGGCAAATACAAAGAAATCGAGAAGAAGTACTTCAACTTCGATATCTACGGTCCAGACTCGAAGTAAGCCCTCGAGTTTCACCTGTGCAATGGTGCAAACAGCAGAATCTCTGAGGTTTGCACCATTTTTCATTCCCAAGCCCTGAGGAATTCGAATCATGTTGAAAGGCTATGGGGCAGTCATCCTCGATGGGGCGTGGCTGACGCTGCAGCTCGCCCTGTCGTCGATGGCCCTGGCCATCGTCCTCGGCCTGATCGGCGTCGCGCTGCGCTTGTCGCCGGTGCGCTGGCTGGCCTGGCTGGGGGATCTGTATTCCACGGTGATCCGTGGCATCCCTGACCTGGTCCTGATCCTGCTGATCTTCTACGGCGGCCAGGACATCATCAACCGGGTGGCGCCGCTGCTCGGCTATGACGACTACATCGACCTGAACCCGCTGGTCGCCGGCATCGGCACCCTGGGCTTCATCTTTGGTGCCTACCTCTCGGAAACCTTCCGCGGCGCTTTCCTGGGTATTCCCAAGGGGCAGGCCGAGGCGGGCGCGGCCTATGGCATGAGCGGTGTCCAGGTGTTCTTCCGCATCATGGTGCCGCAAATGATCCGTCTGGCGATCCCTGGCTTCACCAACAACTGGCTGGTGCTGACCAAGGCGACCGCGCTGATTTCGGTGGTCGGCCTGCAGGACATGATGTTCAAGGCCAAGCAGGCGGCGGACGCCACCCGCGAACCCTTCACCTTCTTCCTCGCGGTGGCGGCGTTGTACCTGGTGCTGACCAGTGTCTCGCTGCTGGCGCTGAAGTATCTCGAGAAGCGCTACTCGGTGGGCGTCAAGGCGGCTGAACTATGATCTTCGACTACAACGTCATCTGGGAGGCCATGCCGCTTTATCTGGGCGGCCTGCTGACCACCCTCAAGCTGCTGGCGCTGTCGCTGCTGTTCGGTCTGCTGGCGGCTGTTCCGCTGGGCTTGATGCGCGTCTCCAAGCAGCCGCTGGTGAACATGAGCGCCTGGCTGTACACCTACGTGATCCGCGGCACGCCGATGCTGGTGCAGCTGTTTTTGATCTACTACGGCCTGGCCCAGTTCGAGGCGGTGCGCGAAAGCTTCCTGTGGCCGTGGCTGTCCAGCGCGACCTTCTGCGCCTGCCTGGCTTTTGCCATCAACACCAGCGCCTACACCGCCGAGATCATCGCTGGCAGCCTCAAGGCCACGCCTCACGGCGAGATCGAGGCGGCCAAGGCCATCGGCATGTCGCGCATGAAGATGTACCGCCGCATCCTCCTGCCTTCGGCGCTGCGCCGGGCGCTGCCGCAGTACAGCAACGAAGTGATCATGATGCTGCAGACCACCAGCCTGGCGTCGATCGTCACCCTGATCGACATCACCGGTGCCGCGCGCACGGTCAACGCCCAGTACTACCTGCCTTTCGAGGCCTACATCACGGCGGGCGTGTTCTACCTGTGCCTGACCTTCATCCTCGTGCGCCTGTTCAAGATGGCCGAACGCCGCTGGCTCGGCTACCTGGCGCCGCGCAAGCACTGACCGCTCTGTGAGATCCGACAGCATGTACAAACTCCAAATCCAAGACCTGCACAAGCGCTACGGCAGCCATGAGGTGCTCAAGGGCGTCTCCCTCGAAGCCAAGGCAGGCGACGTCATCAGCATCATCGGCTCCAGCGGTTCGGGCAAATCGACTTTCCTGCGCTGCATCAACCTGCTGGAGCAGCCGCACGCGGGCAAGATCCTGCTCAACAACGAAGAGCTCAAGCTGGTGGCCGGCAAGGACGGCGCGCTCAAGGCCGCCGACCCGAAACAACTGCAGCGCATGCGCTCGCGGCTGTCGATGGTGTTTCAGCATTTCAACCTCTGGTCGCACATGACCGCGCTTGAGAACGTCATCGAAGCGCCGGTGCACGTGCTGGGGGTGAACAAGAAGGAAGCGCTGGAGAAGGCCGAGCACTACCTGGCGAAGGTCGGCGTGTCCCATCGCAAGGATGCCTTCCCTGGCCACATGTCCGGCGGCGAGCAGCAGCGCGTGGCCATCGCCCGCGCCCTGGCCATGGAGCCTGAGGTGATGCTGTTTGACGAACCGACCTCGGCGCTCGACCCGGAGCTGGTGGGCGATGTGCTCAAGGTCATGCAGTCGCTGGCCCAGGAAGGCCGCACCATGGTCGTGGTCACTCACGAGATGGGCTTTGCCCGCGAGGTGTCCAACCAGCTGGTGTTCCTGCACAAGGGGCTGGTGGAGGAGCGCGGCTGCCCGCGCGAGGTGCTGGTCAATCCGCAGTCCGAGCGCCTCAAGCAGTTCCTTTCCGGCAGCTTGAAGTAATCGCTGCACATTTGCACCCTAATGGGGCATGCTGCGCCATCCGCGCGGCATGCCCTCGCGCCACAAGCGCGAACCCTTCCTTCCAGGTTTCGGACCACGCCCTATGACCACCCAGCGAATCGGATTTCTCATCTGGCCAAGTACCAAGCCGCTGACCCTGGCGTTGGCTGAAGAGGTGCTGCAGGTGGCCCAGCGGGTGCATCCGGACGTGGTCTACGAGTTGAGCTATCTGCAGGCCGAAGCCGGGCAGGAGGGCCCCTGGCGCTTGCCGGGCGAGGCATGGAACGGTCGTCTCGAGGGTTGCCACAAACTGTTCCTGCTGGCCGATGAGCCGCCGGTGACAATCGGATCGTCGCTGTCCGCCGCGCTCAAGCAACTGGCGCGCAGCGGCTGCATGATCGGTGGCCTGTCCGCCGGCGTGTACCCGCTGGCGGCGCTGGGCCTGCTCGATGGCTACCGCGCCGCGGTGCACTGGCGTTGGCAGGATGATTTCGCCGAGCGCTACCCCAAGGTGATCGCCACCAGTCATCTGTTCGACTGGGACCGTGACCGCCTGACGGCCTGCGGTGGCATGGCAGTGACCGACCTGTTGCTGGCGGTGCTGGCGCGCGATCATGGCGCGGAGCTGGCGGGCGCGGTGTCCGAAGAGCTGGTGGTCGAGCGTATCCGTGAAGGCGGCGAGCGCCAGCGCATTCCGCTGCAGAATCGCCTGGGCTCCAGTCATCCCAAGCTCACCCAGGCGGTGCTGCTGATGGAGGCCAATATCGAGGAGCCGCTGACCACCGACGAGATCGCCCAGCATGTGTGCGTGTCCCGTCGCCAGCTGGAGCGGATTTTCAAGCAGTACCTCAATCGAGTGCCCAGTCAGTATTACCTGGAGCTGCGCCTGAACAAGGCACGGCAGATGCTGATGCAGACCAGCAAGTCGATCATCCAGATCGGGCTGTCCTGCGGGTTCTCCTCGGGGCCGCATTTCTCCAGTGCGTACCGCAACTTCTTTGGCGCCACGCCGCGTGAAGACCGTAACCAGCGGCGCAGCAGCAGCCCATTCGAGCTGAGTTCGGCGCCGGCCGAGCGGGGCTGAAGACCTTCCTTCCTGCGAAGACGCTATCGCGGGGCAGGCCCGCTCCCACGGCTTGCGCTGTGTGTGGGAGAGGGTTTGCCCCGCGATGGGGTTTATATATGTGAACACCCGTTCACCCAATTCTCGCCGGGCATCTCCCCGACACCCCGTCCTCCCGTTACACTGCGCGATTGCGACACTGTTTGTCGCATTGCCGAAAACCGCGTGAAAACACGGTTTGGCGCTGTAACAAGTTGTCGCCTGGCAGCAAGGACAGGCGCCAATCAGTCCTTACAATCCCCTCATCGCTCGCCACTTCCAGGCCAGCGTTCCTCTTCAGGAGACTCAGATGTCCGTTGAGCAAGCCCCGGTGCAACGTGCCGATTTCGACCAGGTCATGGTTCCCAACTACTCCCCGGCGGCGTTCATTCCTGTACGAGGCGAGGGTTCCCGAGTCTGGGACCAGACCGGTCGCGAGCTGATCGACTTCGCCGGCGGCATCGCCGTGAATGCCCTGGGCCACTGCCACCCGGCGCTGGTCAAGGCGCTCACCGAGCAGGCCAACACCCTCTGGCACGTCTCCAACGTGTTCACCAACGAGCCGGCCCTGCGCCTGGCGCACAAGCTGGTGGACGCGACCTTTGCCGAGCGCGCGTTCTTCTGCAACTCCGGCGCCGAGTCCAACGAGGCCGCCTTCAAGCTGGCCCGTCGCGTCGCCCACGACCGCTTTGGCCCGGAGAAGCACGAGATCATCGCGACCGTGAACAGCTTCCACGGTCGTACCCTGTTCACCGTTAGCGTCGGTGGCCAGCCCAAGTACTCCGACGGCTTCGGTCCGAAGATCACCGGCATCAGCCATGTGCCATACAACGACCTGGAAGCGCTGAAGGCACAGATTTCCGACAAGACCTGCGCTGTGGTCATCGAGCCGATCCAGGGCGAGAGCGGCGTGGTCCCGGCCGACAAGGCCTACCTGGAAGGCGCGCGCAAGCTGTGCGATGAGCACAACGCATTGCTGATCTTCGACGAAGTGCAGACCGGCGTTGGCCGTACCGGCTCGCTGTATGCCTACCAGCACTACGGCGTGACCCCGGACATCCTGACCAGCGCCAAGAGCCTGGGTGGCGGCTTCCCGATCGGCGCTATGCTGACCACCAGTGACCTGGCCAAGCACCTGGCCGTCGGCACCCACGGCACTACCTACGGCGGCAACCCGCTGGCCTGTGCCGTCGCCTGCGCCGTGCTGGATGTGGTCAACACCCCGCAAACCCTGGCAGGCATCAAGGCCAAGCATGAGCGCTTCAAGGCCCGTCTGGAGAAGATCGGCCAGGAAACCGGCTTGTTCACCCTGGTGCGTGGCGTCGGCCTGCTGATCGGCTGCGTGTTGAGCGAGGCCTGGAAAGGCAAGGCCAAGGACATTCTAAACGCCGCCGAGAAGGAGGGCGTGATGGTTCTGCAGGCCGGTCCCGACGTGGTGCGCTTCGCCCCGAGCCTTGTGGTCGAGGATGCCGACATCGACGAAGGCCTGGATCGTTTCGAACGTGCCGTGGCAAAACTGACCAAGGGCTGATCGCCCTTCGCCGGCCTCCAGACGGGGCCGGCGATACCTGAATTCCAGTGCGGGCACCTGCTTGCAGGTGGTGGCGCGTGCCCGCCGTTTTTCCGTGCCGATGTGATCGGCGCGCTTTCCCGAAAGGAGTGACACCATGCTGGTGATGCGCCCCGCGCAAATGGCTGATCTGAACGAAGTGCAGCGCATGGCTGCCGACAGCCCCATTGGTGTCACCTCGCTGCCGGATGACGCCGGCCGCCTGGGCGACAAGATCGCCGCCTCGGAAACCTCCTTCGCCGCCGAGGTCAGCTTCAATGGCGAGGAGAGCT
Organism: Pseudomonas sp. P65(2024); assembly: GCF_057480955.1. Classification (NCBI taxonomy): domain Bacteria; kingdom Pseudomonadati; phylum Pseudomonadota; class Gammaproteobacteria; order Pseudomonadales; family Pseudomonadaceae; genus Pseudomonas; species Pseudomonas sp. P65(2024). The sequence continues at coordinate 89,607 of NZ_JBLIYX010000012.1, read as the reverse complement.
ACTTCTTCGTGCTCGAGGACAGCGCCACCGGCAAACTGGTCGGCTGCTCGGCCATTGTCGCCTCGGCCGGCTACTCCGAGCCGTTCTACAGCTTTCGCAACGAGACCTTCGTGCACGCCTCCCGCGAGCTGAAGATCCACAACAAGATCCACGTCCTGTCGCTGTGCCACGACCTCACCGGCAACAGCTTGCTGACCAGTTTCTACGTGGTGCCGGAGCTGGTGAGCAGCGCCTTCGCCGAGCTCAACTCCCGCGGCCGCCTGCTGTTCATGGCCGCGCACCCCGAGCGCTTCGCCGACTCGGTGGTGACCGAGATTGTCGGCTACAGCGACGAGCAGGGCGAGTCGCCGTTCTGGGACGCCATCGGCCGCAACTTCTTCGACCTCAACTACGCCGACGCCGAGCGCCTCTGCGGCCTCAAGAGCCGCACCTTCCTCGCCGAACTGATGCCGCACTACCCGATCTATGTGCCGCTGTTGGCCGACCAGGCACAGGAAGCCATGGGCCAGGTGCACCCGCGGGCGCAGATCACCTTCGACATCCTCATGCGCGAAGGCTTCGAGACCGAGCACTACATCGACATCTTCGACGGCGGCCCGACCCTGCACGCCCGCGCCTCGGGTATCCGCTCCATCGCCCAGAGCCGGGTGGTGCCGGTCAAGCTCGACCAGACGCCGGTCAAGGGTGGCCGTCCGTACCTGGTGTGCAACGGCCAGTTGCAGGATTACCGCGCCGTGCTGCTGGAGCTGGACTGGGTGCCGGGCAAGCCGGTCAGCCTGAGCGGCGAAGCCGCCGAGGCCCTGGGGGTCGGCGAAGGCGCCAGCGTGCGCCTGGTCGCGGTCTGAACCGCCGCAACAGAGAGTTTCGCGGCAGGCACAGACCGCCGCACAAGGAGATAGCATGATCGTTCGTCCTGTACGCAGCAGCGATTTACCCGCGCTGATCGAATTGGCCCGCAGCACCGGCACCACCGGGCTGACCACGCTGCCCGCCAACGAGGAGCGCCTCGGCCAGCGCGTCGGCTGGGCCGAGAAGAGCTTTCGCGGCGAAGCCGAGCGCGGCGATACCGACTACCTGTTCGTGCTGGAGAACGACGAAGGCCTGGTGGTTGGCATCAGCGCCATCGCCGGTGCCGTTGGCCTGCGTGAGCCCTGGTACAACTATCGGGTCGGGCTGACCGTCAGCGCCTCGCAGGAACTGAACATCTACCGCGAGATTCCCACGCTGTTCCTGGCCAACGACCTGACCGGCAACTCCGAGCTGTGCTCGCTGTTCCTGCGCAGCGACTACCGCAGCGGTCTCAATGGTCGTCTGCTGTCCAAGGCGCGGATGCTGTTCATCGCCGAGTTCCCGCAGCTGTTCGGCAACAAGATCATCGCCGAGATGCGCGGCATGTCCGACGAGGCAGGCCGTTCGCCCTTCTGGGAGAGCCTGGGCCGGCACTTCTTCAGGATGGAGTTCAGCCAGGCCGACTACCTGACCGGCGTGGGCAACAAGTCGTTCATCGCCGAGCTGATGCCCAAGTTTCCACTGTACACCTGCTTCCTCTCGGAAGCGGCGCGCAACGTCATCGGTCGCGTGCACACCGACACGGAGCCGGCGCTGGCCATGCTCAAGCGCGAAGGCTTCAACTACCAGGGTTACGTCGACATCTTCGACGCAGGTCCCGCCATCGAGTGCGAGACCTCGAAGATCCGCGCTGTGCGTGACAGCGAGACCCTGGTACTGGCCGTCGGCACCCCGGGTGACGACGCCACCCCTTACATCATTCACAACCGCAAGCGCGAAGATTGCCGCATCACCGCCGCACCGGCGCGCCTGGCGGCAGGCACCCTGGTGGTCGATCCGCAGACTGCCAAGCGCCTGCGCCTGGGCGCCGGCGACAATGTCCGCGCCGTGCCGCTGTCCGCCGGTCGGGAGGCCCAGTAAATGAACACGCATTACATCGCCGGCCACTGGCTGGCCGGCCAGGGTGAAACCCTGCAGTCGCTCAATCCCGTTACCCAGGCGGTGATATGGCAAGGGCAGGGCGCCGACGCCACCCAGGTCGAAGCTGCCGTGCAGGCCGCCCGCCAGGCGTTCCCGGCCTGGGCTTCGCTGAGCCTGGAAGCGCGTATCAGCGTGCTGGAGGCCTTTGCCGACAAGCTCAAGGCCAATGCCGAGGCGTTGTCGCGCTGCATTGGTGAGGAAACCGGCAAGCCTCTGTGGGAGTCGGCTACCGAAGTGACCAGCATGGTCAACAAGGTCGCCATCTCGGTGCAAAGCTATCGCGAGCGCACCGGCGAGAAGAGCGGCCCGCTGGCCGACGCCACCGCCGTGCTGCGGCACAAGCCCCATGGCGTGGTGGCGGTGTTCGGCCCGTACAACTTCCCCGGCCACTTGCCCAACGGGCACATTGTTCCGGCGCTGCTGGCCGGCAACTGCGTGGTGTTCAAGCCCAGCGAGCTGACCCCGAAGGTCGCCGAGCTGACGGTGCAGTGCTGGATCGAGGCTGGCTTGCCGGCCGGCGTGCTCAACCTGGTCCAGGGCGCTCGCGATACCGGCGTCGCGCTGGCCGCTAACCCGGGTATCGATGGCTTGTTCTTCACCGGTTCCAGTCGCACCGGCAACCTGCTGCACCAGCAGTTCGCCGGCCGCCCGGACAAGATCCTCGCCCTGGAAATGGGCGGCAACAACCCGCTGGTTGTCGATGAGGTCAAGGACCTGGACGCTGCGGTGTACACCATCATCCAGTCGGCGTTCATCTCCGCCGGCCAGCGCTGCACCTGCGCCCGCCGCCTGCTGGTGCCGCAGGGCGCCTGGGGTGACGCGCTGATCCAGCGCCTGGTCGAGGTGAGCCGCAACATCAGTGTGGGTGCCTTCGATCAGCAACCCGCGCCATTCATGGGCTCGGTGATATCGCTGCAGGCGGCCCGCGCGCTGCTGGCGGCCCAGGCCGACCTGCTCGCCAAGGGCGCGGTGACGCTGCTGGAGATGACCCAGCCGCAGGCCGACGCGGCCTTGCTCACGCCGGGCATCATCGATGTCAGCGCCGTGGCCGAGCGCCCGGACGAAGAGTTCTTCGGCCCGCTGCTGCAGGTGATCCGCTACGCCGACTTCGATGCGGCGATCAAGGAGGCCAACAACACCCAGTACGGCCTGGCCGCCGGCCTGCTGTCGGACTCCAATGCCCGCTACCAGCACTTCTGGCTGCGCAGCCGCGCCGGCATCGTCAACTGGAACAAGCAGCTGACCGGCGCCGCCAGCAGCGCGCCGTTCGGTGGCGTCGGCGCCAGCGGCAACCACCGCGCCAGCGCCTACTACGCGGCGGACTACTGCGCCTACCCCGTGGCTTCGCTGGAGACCGCGAGCCTTGCACTGCCGGCGACCCTGACGCCGGGCGTCACCCTATAACAACCGGTCTCGGAGCCTTGCCGATGAAATCCTTTGAAGTGAATTTTGATGGCCTGGTGGGGCCGACCCACAACTACGGCGGCCTGTCCTACGGCAACGTGGCCTCGCAGAGCAACAGCCAGCAGGGTTCCAACCCGCGCGAGGCGGCGCGCCAGGGCCTGGCGAAGATGAAGGCGCTGATGGAAATGGGCTTCAAGCAGGGCGTGCTGGCCCCGCAGGAGCGCCCGGACGTGGCCGCCTTGCGCCGCCTGGGCTTCACCGGCAGCGACGGCGAAGTGATCCAGCGCGCCGCGAAGGAAGCCATGCCGCTGCTGGTCGCCAGTTGCTCGGCCTCGAGCATGTGGGTGGCCAACGCCGCCACCGTCAGCCCCAGCGCCGACACTGCCGATGGCCGCGTGCACTTCACCGCCGCCAACCTCAACTGCAAGTACCACCGCAGCATCGAGCACCCGACCACCAGCCGTGTGCTGGGCGCCATGTTCAGCGATGACAAGGTCTTCGCCCACCATGAGGCGCTGCCAGCGGTGGCCCAGTTCGGTGACGAGGGCGCGGCCAACCACACCCGCTTCTGCCGCGCCTATGGCGAGGCCGGCGTCGAGTTCTTCGTCTATGGCCGCAGCGCCTTCGACAGCCGCTATCCCGCGCCGCAGAAGTATCCGGCGCGCCAGACCCTGGAAGCCTCCCAGGCTGTCGCTCGCCTGCACGGGCTGAGCGATGATGGCGTGGTCTACGCTCAACAGAATCCGGCGGTGATCGACCAGGGCGTGTTCCACAATGACGTGATCTCGGTGGGTAACGGCGAGGTGCTGTTCTACCACGAGGACGCCTTCCTCGAGACCCACGCGGTGCTCGGCCAGTTGCAGGCTAAACTGGCCAGCAAGGGTGGCAACTTCCAGGGTATCTGCGTGCCGCGCGCGGCAGTGACGGTGGAGGACGCGGTGCGTTCCTACCTGTTCAACAGCCAGTTGCTCAGCCGCGAGGACGGTTCGATGCTGCTGGTGGTGCCGGAAGAGTGCCGCAACAACGAGCGCGTCTGGGCTTACCTGAGTCAATTGACCAGCCGGGGCGGTCCGGTGAAGGAGGTCAAGGTGTTCGACCTCAAGCAGAGCATGCAGAACGGTGGCGGCCCGGCTTGCCTGCGTCTGCGTGTGGCGCTGAAGGAAAACGAACTGGCGGCGGTCAATCCAGGCGTTATCATGACCGCCTCGCTGTACGACACCCTGGTGCAGTGGGTCGACAAGCATTACCGCGATCGCCTCGGCGAAGCGGACCTGGCCGACCCGCAGTTGCTGGTGGAATGCCGCACGGCCCTGGATGAACTGACCCAGATCCTCAAGCTGGGTTCGGTGTATCCGTTCCAACGCCAACCTTGATAGAGAGAAATTGCAATGTCCGACGCCCTGCGCCTGATCCTGGAAGATGAAGACGGCACCCAGCTGGAAACCTCCTGCACCCGTTTTGCCGTGGTCTGGCAAGGCAAGGAAGTGTGGATCCAGCAGGACGGCCGCGGCCAGCTGCTGATCGGCGTCGATGTCGAGGAAGACGACACCGAGTACGCCAATCTGCTGCTGCGCCCGATGGCCACCAACCTGGTCAGCCTGCAACTGGAAATGGAACCGGCCGACGTCGCCGGTGACGACGACCACGTCCACGGCCCGGACTGCGGCCACCACCACTAAGGAAGCGCCTATGCTCGCCCTTGGCAAACTGCTTGAGCTGACCCTGACCGATCACGAACCGGCCGAGAAGACCCAAGTGACCACTCGGGGCGTGCGTTTGCGCTGGCTGGGGGAGGGTGCGCTGGAAGTGCGTCCGCCCGAAGGTGAGGATTGCGGTCTCGACCTGCTGTTGTCGGCCGGTATCCATGGCAACGAGACGGCGCCGATCGAGCTGCTCGAAAGGCTGCTGCACGGTGTTGCAAACGGCAAGATCAAGCCGCGCGCGCGGGTGCTGTTCCTGTTCGGCAACCCAGCGGCGATCCGCAAGGGCGAGCGCTTCATCGAACAGGACATCAACCGCCTGTTCAATGGCCGTCATGAACTCTCCAGTGGCTTCGAGGCGCTGCGTGCCGCCGAGCTCGAACAGTTCGCCCGGGTGTTCTTCAGCAAGCCCGAGCGCACCCGCCTGCATTACGACCTGCATACTGCCATTCGCGGGTCGAAGATCGAGCAGTTTGCCCTGTATCCCTACAAGGAAGGTCGCCGGCATTCCCGACGCGAGCTGGCCCGTCTGGCTGCGGCCGGCATGGAGGCGGTGCTGCTGCAGAGCAAGTCGTCGATCACCTTCAGCGCATTCACCTACGAGCAGCTCGACGCCGAGGCTTTCACCCTGGAACTCGGCAAGGCCCGCCCGTTCGGGCAGAACGAAGAGGTCAACCTCGATCGGCTCGAGGCGCGCCTGATCCAGCTCATCGAGGATACCGAGCCGCAAACCGAGCAGTCCCTGGATGGCCTCAAGCTGTTCAGCGTCGCCCGCGAGATCATCAAGCACAGCGACAGCTTCCACCTGCACCTGCCGGCGGACATCGAGAACTTCTCCGAGCTGAGCAAGGGTTACCTGCTGGCCGAGGACCTGGCAGAGACGCGCTGGGTGGTGGAGGAGGAGGGCGCGCGGATCATCTTCCCCAACCCCAAGGTGAAAAACGGGCTGCGCGCCGGCATCCTCATCGTGCCGGATTCGGGGCAGCGGCTGGCTTAAGCCTTGCGCGACCCCGGCAATATCAGCTTCGCTACTGAGATCCCCGGGGCTGCTACGCAGCCCTTTCGCGACACAAGGCCGCTCCTTCAGGAGTGCTGCGTGCCTGGCTGGTTTTGGATCCTTTCGGTGATGAAATTCTTTTAATTCACCAAGCTGTTAATTTTCCCCGCCCCGGGACCGTAATTGGCTTGCCAGTAGCGAAACGCTGGCTTTAGCATCGCGGTCATGCCGTTTTCAATTGCTGTAGTCCGACAAACCGTCCATTCGACGGTTTCTATCGCATAAACACACTGCACCGAGACTGCAGGACCGATATAATGCGGCCCTTTGCCGTCGTTTCGTCGTTTCGTCGATTCGACGCGTGGCCGCCGTTTCCGTGGAAGAACCTATGAAAAGCGCAGAAATCCGTGAAGCCTTCCTCCGCTTCTTCGAAGAGCAGGGACATACTCGCGTTGCCTCCAGCTCCCTGATCCCGGGCAATGACCCGACCCTGCTGTTCACCAACGCCGGCATGAACCAGTTCAAGGACTGCTTCCTCGGCCAGGAAAAGCGCGCCTATACCCGCGCCGTGAGCAGCCAGAAGTGCGTACGCGCCGGCGGCAAGCACAACGACCTGGAAAACGTCGGCTACACCGCCCGTCATCACACCTTCTTCGAGATGCTGGGCAACTTCAGCTTCGGCGACTATTTCAAGCGCGATGCCATCACCTTCGCCTGGACCTTCCTGACTTCGGACAAGTGGCTGAACCTGCCGAAGGAAAAACTGTGGGTCACTGTCTACGCCAGTGACGACGAAGCCTACGACATCTGGACCAAGGAAGTCGGCGTGCCGGCCGAGCGCATGGTGCGCATCGGTGACAACAAGGGCGCCCCGTACGCTTCCGACAACTTCTGGACCATGGGCGACACCGGCCCGTGCGGCCCATGCACCGAGATCTTCTACGACCACGGCGCCGACATCTGGGGCGGCCCACCCGGCTCGCCGGAAGAAGACGGCGACCGCTACATCGAGATCTGGAACAACGTCTTCATGCAGTTCAACCGCACCGCCGACGGTGTCCTGCACCCGTTGCCCGCCCCGTCGGTGGACACCGGCATGGGCCTGGAGCGCATCAGTGCGGTCATGCAGCACGTGCACTCGAATTACGAGATCGACCTGTTCCAGAGCCTGCTGGCTGCTGCCGCCAAAGCCATCGGTTGCGCCAATGACGATCAGCCGTCGCTGAAAGTGGTCGCCGACCACATCCGTTCCTGCGGCTTCCTGATCGCCGACGGCGTGTTGCCGTCCAACGAAGGCCGCGGCTACGTGCTGCGCCGCATCATTCGTCGTGCCTGCCGCCACGGCAACAAGCTGGGCGCCAAGGGTAGCTTCTTCCACAAGATCGTCGCCGCGCTGGTGGCCGAGATGGGCGAAGCGTTCCCTGAGCTCAAGAGCCAGCAGGCACACATCGAGCGCGTGCTCAAGACCGAGGAAGAGCAGTTCGCCAAGACCCTCGAGCAGGGCCTGCGCATCCTCGAGCAGGACCTGGCACAACTGCAGGGCAAGGTCGTGCCGGGCGACGTGGTGTTCAAGCTGTACGACACCTACGGCTTCCCCATGGACCTGACCGCCGACATCGCCCGCGAGCGCGAGCTGACCATCGATGAAGCCGGCTTCGAGCGCGAGATGGAGGCCCAGCGTGAGCGTGCCCGCTCCGCCAGCGCCTTCGGCATGGACTACAACAGCCTGGTCAAGGTCGACACCGCCACCGACTTCCTCGGCTACGACGCTACCGAAGGTCAGGGCAAGGTCATCGCTCTGTACAAGGACGGCCAGGCCGTTGAGCAACTGGCAGAAGGCGAGGAGGGCGTTGTTGTCCTTGATCGCACCCCGTTCTACGCAGAGTCCGGTGGTCAGGTCGGTGACAGCGGCTATCTGCAGGCCGGCGCCGTGCGCTTCGACGTGCGCGACACCACCAAGACCGGCGGTGCCTTCCTGCACCACGGCGTGGTCGCCAGTGGTGCGCTGACTGTCGGCGCCGTGGTTGATGCTCGCGTCGATGCCGAAGTGCAGCACGCCACCTCGTTGAACCACTCCGCCACTCACCTGCTGCACGAAGCCCTGCGCCAGGTGCTGGGTGAACACGTGCAGCAGAAAGGCTCGCTGGTAGACAGCCAGCGCCTGCGTTTCGACTTCAGCCACTTCGAGGCGGTCAAACCGGAGCAGATCAAGGCCCTGGAAGACATTGTCAACCGCGAGGTGCGTCGCAACACCGAGGTGCAGACCGAGCTGACCGACATCGAGACCGCCAAGGCCAAGGGCGCCATGGCGCTGTTCGGTGAGAAGTACGGCGACACCGTGCGCGTGCTGAGCATGGGCGGTGACTTCTCCGTCGAGCTGTGCGGCGGCATCCACGCCAAACGCACTGGCGACATCAGCCTGTTCAAGATCATCAGCGAAGGCGGCGTGGCCTCTGGCGTGCGCCGTATCGAAGCGATCACCGGCGCTGCTGCGCTGGCCTACCTGAACACTGCCGAAGAGCAGGTCAAGGAAGCCGCGCAACTGGTCAAGGGCAATCGCGACAACCTGATCGACAAGCTGTCGGCTGTGCTCGAGCGCAACCGCCAGCTGGAAAAGCAGCTTGAGCAGCTGCAGGCCAAGGCCGCCAGCGCCGCCGGGGATGATCTCTCCAACGCGGCCGTTGAGGTCAAGGGTGCCAAGGTCCTCGCCGCCCGCCTGGATGGGCAGGATGGCAAGGCGCTGCTGGCGCTCGTCGATCAACTGAAAAACAAGCTCGGCCACGCAGTGATCCTGCTGGGCAGCGAGCATGAGGGCAAGGTCGTGCTGGTGGCTGGCGTGACCAAGGACCTCTCCAGCCAACTCAAGGCTGGCGACCTGATGAAACAAGCTGCTGCGGCGGTCGGTGGCAAGGGCGGCGGTCGTCCTGACATGGCCCAGGGCGGTGGCGTCGACGTCGCCGCGCTGGACCAGGCGCTGGCCCTGGCCGTGCCGTTCGCCGAGCAGGGACTTTGAGATGGCGGGGGCGTCGGTCTGGTCGGCGTCTCCGCCATGTTGGATTGTTTTTTGGGGCCCTTGAGGGCTGAGGCACCTTTGAAATGGCGTTGATCGTACAGAAATTTGGCGGTACCTCTGTCGGTTCCATCGAGCGGATCGAGCAGGTTGCCGACAAGGTCAAGAAATTCCGCGAGCAAGGCACCGACCTGGTGGTTGTGCTGTCGGCGATGAGCGGGGAAACCAATCGCCTGATCGACTTGGCGAAGCAGATCACCGACAAGCCCGAACCCCGGGAGCTGGATGTGATCGTCTCGACCGGCGAGCAGGTCACCATCGCCCTGTTGTCCATGGCCCTGATGAAGCGCGGCGTGCCGGCGGTGTCCTACACCGGCAACCAGGTGCGCATCCTCACCGACAGTGCGCACAACAAGGCGCGCATCCTGCAGATCGACGACCAGAAGATCCGCGCCGACCTCAAGGCCGGCCGTGTCGTGGTGGTCGCCGGTTTCCAAGGTGTCGACGAGCACGGCAACATCACCACCCTCGGTCGTGGCGGCTCCGACACCACCGGCGTGGCCCTGGCGGCGGCGCTGAAGGCCGACGAGTGCCAGATCTACACCGATGTCGATGGCGTCTATACCACCGACCCGCGTGTCGTGCCCCAGGCCCAGCGCCTGGAGAAGATCACCTTCGAGGAGATGCTGGAAATGGCCAGCCTCGGCTCCAAGGTGCTGCAGATCCGCTCGGTGGAGTTCGCCGGCAAGTACAACGTCCCGCTGCGCGTGCTGCACAGCTTCAAGGAGGGTCCGGGTACCCTCATTACCATCGATGAAGAGGAATCCATGGAACAGCCGATCATTTCCGGTATCGCCTTCAACCGTGATGAGGCCAAGCTGACCATTCGTGGCGTCCCGGATACCCCGGGCGTTGCCTTCAAGATCCTCGGTCCGATCAGCGCTGCCAACATCGAAGTCGACATGATCGTGCAGAACGTCTCGCACGATAACACCACCGACTTCACCTTCACTGTGCACCGCAACGAGTACGAGAAGGCGTTGAGCGTGCTGGAGAATACCGCCCGCGAAATTGGCGCGCGTGAAGTGATCGGCGATACCAAGATCGCCAAGGTGTCGATCGTCGGCGTCGGCATGCGCTCCCACGCGGGCGTTGCCAGTCGCATGTTCGAGGCCCTGGCCAAGGAGAGCATCAACATCCAGATGATCTCCACCTCCGAGATCAAGGTCTCGGTAGTGATCGAAGAGAAGTACCTGGAGCTGGCCGTGCGCGCGCTGCACACCGCGTTCGAGCTTGACGCGCCTGCCCGACAGGGTGAGTGACACGCTGCCTGGAGGGGCGCGGCTTGCCGCGCCCTTCGCGTTTCTGGTCGCTGCGGCTGTCCCTGTCCAGGCAGTCGTGGCGGTCGATCCGGGCCAGTGCCGTTGTCCCCGGCCAGGCCCTGCTTTTCAAAGACTGTTGTCCCTGAAGATTCATGTGAGGAGAAAACTATGCTGATTCTGACTCGTCGGTGCGCCGAGAGCCTGATCATTGGTGACGGTGAGATCACCGTGACGGTCCTGGGTGTCAAAGGCAACCAGGTGCGTATTGGCGTTAGCGCGCCCAAGGAAGTGGCTGTTCACCGCGAGGAAATCTACCTGCGGATCAAGAAAGAGAAGGACGAGGAGCCAAGCCTTTAATTTTTTTGAAGTTTTTTTCAAAAAAAGGGTTGCAAACGAGGAAGGGTGTGTTTAATATTCGCCTCGTGTTGCGGTGAGGTGGCCGAGTGGCCGAAGGCGCTCCCCTGCTAAGGGAGTATACCTCATAAGGGTATCGGGGGTTCGAATCCCCCCTTCACCGCCATTATTTGCCTGGAGCGCTTAAAGCGATCCGAATGGCACAGCAAGACACGGACTCATAGCTCAGCTGGATAGAGTACTCGGCTACGAACCGAGCGGTCGGAGGTTCGAATCCTCCTGAGTCCGCCACTTTTGAAGTGGCTTTGCCTGCAAGGCTGCTTCAATCCACCAGTGGTAATCTGGTCTAAAACTACCCCACGGACTCATAGCTCAGCTGGATAGAGTACTCGGCTACGAACCGAGCGGTCGCAGGTTCGAATCCTGCTGAGTCCGCCACTTTTGAAGTGGCTTTGCTTGCAAAGACGCTTCAACAAGCCAGTGGTAATCTGGCCTAAAACTACCAACCACGGACTCATAGCTCAGCTGGATAGAGTACTCGGCTACGAACCGAGCGGTCGCAGGTTCGAATCCTGCTGAGTCCGCCACTTTTGAAGTGGCTCTGCTTGCAAAGACGCTTCAACAAGCCAGTGGTAATCTGGCCTAAAACTACCACCATGGACTCATAGCTCAGCTGGATAGAGTACTCGGCTACGAACCGAGCGGTCGGAGGTTCGAATCCTCCTGAGTCCGCCATACATCAAGAAGCCCGCTCATTAGAGCGGGCTTTTTGTTTTTCTGGCGCGCTGAATTGTCACGGATGTCCATCTACGCTGTTCTGTAGGAGGTCCCTGCAGGGATCGGCGGTGCACATCGAGTCGGCACACGACGAATGTGCTTTTCACGCCAGAGTGACCGTCGCACTGATGGCTTCGAGCGTTGTCACAGCTTTAGCGCGCAAACGATTGTTCTGGCCAAAAATTTAAGCGATCCGACAGCTTACACAGTGTATGATTGCGCCCGTCAGCCCCGCCGGGGCTTGTGGAATCCCACCATGGACTTACCCAGTAGTTACTCGCTAACACGCTTCATACAGCCAGATCTGACCGATTGATTCTCCCGGCGTGCTCCGCTGCTGGGAGTGGAGTTCGCCTATGACCGAAATCGAAGTAAAGAAAGCCCAAGACAGCCTGCAGGATCGCCTGGCCCAGGTGATCGAACTGCTGCAGCGCCAGCGGGTGGTCGAGGACCTGACGCACCGTCAGGAAGGTCATCACCATGACCTGGTGGAAAACCTCGTCCACCGTCAGAACCTTGTCGAGTTGCAGCGCAAGCTCGACGACCTGCACCCCGCCGACATCGCCTACATCCTTGAAGCCTTGCCGCTGGACGACCGCCTGACGGTCTGGCAACTGGTGCGCTCGGATCGCGACGGCGACATTCTGCTCGAAGTCTCCGACGCCGTACGCCAGACCCTGATCGCCGACATGGACGATCACGAGCTGCTGGCTGCCGCCAAGGAAATGGACGCCGACGAACTCGCCGACCTGGCGCCGGAACTGCCCCGCGACGTCGTTCACGAGCTCATGGAAAGCCTTGATGCCCAGCAGCGCGAGCGTGTGCGCTCGGCCCTGAGCTACGACGAAGAGCAGGTCGGCGCGCTGATGGACTTCGAGATGGTCACCATTCGCGAAGACGTCAGCCTCGAGGTGGTGTTGCGCTACCTGCGCCGGCTCAAGGAGCTGCCGGGGCACACCGACAAGCTCTTCGTCGTCGATTACGATGGCATTCTCAAGGGTGTGCTGCCGATCAAGCGGTTGCTGGTCAACGACCCGGACAAGAAAGTCGCGGAGGTCATGGCCAATGACCCGGTGAGCTTCCATCCCGAGGAAGATGCCTACGACGCCGCCCTGGCCTTCGAACGCTACGACCTGGTGTCCGCCCCTGTGGTGGACAAGAACGAGCGTCTGATTGGTCGTCTGACCATCGATGAAATGGTCGACCTGATTCGTGAAGAGAGCGAGAGCGAAGTGCTCAACATGGCCGGTCTGCGCGAGGAAGAAGACATCTTCGCTTCGGTCTGGCGCTCGTTGCGCAACCGTTGGGCGTGGTTGGCCATCAACCTGATCACCGCATTTGTCGCCTCGCGGGTGATCGGCCTGTTCGAAGGCTCCATCGAGAAGCTGGTGGCGCTGGCGGCGCTGATGCCGATCGTGGCGGGTATCGGCGGCAACTCGGGTAACCAGACCATCACCATGATCGTGCGCGCCATGGCCCTCGACCAAGTGTCGCCGGGCAATACCAGCCGTCTGATGCGCAAGGAGCTGGCGGTGTCGCTGCTCAATGGCCTGATCTGGGGGGGCGTGATCGGTGCCGTGGCGTTCTGGCTCTATGGCAGTTGGTCGCTGGGCCTGGTAATGACCGCTGCGATGACCCTGAACCTGTTGCTGGCTGCCTTGATGGGCGTGCTGATCCCGATGACGTTGACGCGCCTGGGGCGTGATCCGGCGATGGGGTCGAGCGTGATGATCACGGCGGTCACCGACAGCGGCGGTTTCTTCATCTTCCTCGGCCTGGCCACGTTGTTCCTGCTGTAAGCGTGGTGCTCAGGCCATGCCAACCTCTGTAGGAGCGGCCTTGTGTCGCGATAGGGCCGCTCCTACAGGGGCGTGCGTGACCCCGTCGCAACTCTGCAATCATCAGATGCAAAAAAGCCAGCTTGCGCTGGCTTTTTTGTGTGCGGTTGTCGCTTGCCTGGATCAGGACGCGTCGGCGGCCATTTCCACATCGTGAGCGATGAGGGCGACCAGCGCATTCTGCTGGCGATGGGACAGCTGGCGGAAGCGCTGCAGCAGTTCACGTTCATGGAGGCTGAGCTCTGGGCTGTCCAGGCGCATGCTCAGTTCGTCACCCAAGGCACCTTCCTGGATAAGGCTCTGCTCCAGACGTGCGATGATTTCGGAGTTCATGCTGCGGTGATGGTTGCGCGCTACCTCGGCAATGCGCTCGCGCATCCCGTCTGGCAGGCGGACGACAAACTTGTCGGCGGTGCGGCTCGAATAGATAGCCTGTTTCATTGGGCGCATATAAATTGACCGGTTGTTCTGGTTCAGGGGGAGCGGTTCGCAAATTGGCCGCACGGTGGAAGTACGACCGCGGCGACGACAAAATGTTCAACCGTGATGTGATTTTGGTTCTTCATCTTGCCTCATGGTCGCCGTTTCCTTGGCGTCAATTCTGTGACAAATAGTGATCTCGATAAAGGCTTTTTGCCAGTACCAATTATCAGAAATGAGCACTGGTTTGAAAAGTTTCACATTCATCGAATTGCACCGGCGTCAGACAAATGCCGTCAAAATCTGGTAAAAGACGGCAAAGGCCTAGGGAAAATCCTGGAATTCGCTGGTTTCCCACACATTGAGCATAGTGGCTATGCAATATGACGCAAGCGGTGGTGCGGCCTCAAGAGGGCGCTTGATATTCCTCATGGGACCGTCTGGTTCGGGAAAAGATTCCCTGATCGAAGCGGCGCGTCAGCGATTGATTGCCCACGGCATCGAAATCGCCCGCCGGGTCATCACGCGCTCGGCCGAGGCCAAGGGTGAAGACGCGCTGGGGGTGAGTGTCGAGCGCTTCGAGACGATGCGCGAGGCGGGGGCGTTTGCCCTGAATTGGCAGGCGAACGGCCTGAGCTATGGCATTCCCGTACAGCTGGACGCGTGGCTCGCCGCAGGGCGGTCGGTGCTGGTCAATGGCTCTCGTGCCTACCTGACCAACGCCCGGCAGCGTTATCCCGACCTGGTGGCCGTGGGGCTGACGGTTTCCCAGCAGGCGCTACGGCAGCGATTGCTGGCCAGGGGGCGGGAGAGCAACGAAGAGATCGAGCAGCGCCTGGCCCGCAACTTCAGGTTGCAGGCCTATGATCCCAGCATGCATGTCGTGGACAACTCTGCTTCTCTGGTCAGCGCGGTCGAGGCGCTGCTTGCGCTGTTGCGCAGCGAAGGCGTGATCGCCGACGCGGCGGGGAAAAAGCCGACGTGCAAAATGCCCGATTGATACATGACAAATGCCCACACGCTGGTTAACATGCTCGCCGTCCCCGCCGCACAGCGTCTGTTGTCGGCTCCAGTGTCTCAGTAGCTCAATTGGATAGAGCATCCCCCTCCTAAGGGGAAGGTTGGCAGTTCGAACCTGCCCTGGGACGCCATTTCTCCCCCATTCCCCTCGTCTTCGTTCAACGAACCTGAACGCTTGTCTGCGGCTGTCGCGTCGTACGGTTGTAGCTCAGGGCGAAGTGTGCCGCCAGCCCGAAGATCAGCCCCCAGAACGCGGCGCCAAGGCCGAGCAGGCTCATGCCGGATGCGGTGACCAGGAAGGTGATCAGCGCCGGCTCCCGCTGTTTCTCGTCATTCATGGCGCCGGCCAGGCCGTTGGCGATGGCGCCGAACAGCGCGAGGCCGGCGAGGGCGGCGATCAGTTCCCTCGGCAAGGCGGCGAACACCGAGGCCAAGGTCGCGCCGAAGCTGCCCATCAGCAGGTAGAAGGCGCCGCAGGCCATGCCGGCGATGTAGCGTTTGTCCGGATTCTCGTGGGCCTCGCGGCCGGTGCAGATGGCAGCGGTGATCGCCGCCAGGTTGACGCCGTGGCAGCCGAATGGCGCCAGCAGCAGCGAACCCAGGGCGGTGACCGAGACGATCGGGCGTGCCGGTACCTGGTAGCCGGAGGTGCGCAGCACGGCAATGCCGGGCACCGACTGGCCGGTGAGCGACACCAGGGCCAGAGGCAGGCCGATATTGACGATGGCCTGCCAACTCCACTGTGGGCTGGTCCAGGTCGGCATGGTCATTTCCAGCACCAGGGCCTGGGTGTCCAATTGGCCCAGGCCGGCGGCGAGGCCGCAACCGACGATCAGCACCGAAAGAATCGCGTAGCGCGGCGACAGGCGCTTGAACAGCAGATAGCTCGCCAGCATCGACAGCACCAGCACGGGCTGCAGGCGGATCGAGCTGAACAGCTCGGCGCCGAAGCGGAACAGGATGCCGGCCAGCATCGCTGCGGCAATGGCCTTGGGCAGGCGATTCATCAGCTTGTCGAAGGCTCCGCTCAGGGCGATCACGCCAATCAGCAGCGAGGCGACGATGTAGGCGCCCACCGCCTGGGCCAGTGACACGCCCGGCAGCATCGACACCAATAACGCCGCGCCAGGCGTGGACCAGGCAGTGATCACCGGCACCCGCAGTTTCCAGCTCAGCAGCAGGCCGGTCAGGCCGCTGCCGATGGAGATGGCCCAGATCCACGAAGCAGTCGCTTCGTTGCCCAGGCCCGCCTGGTCAGCGGCCTGGAACACGATAATCAAGGGGCCGGCGTAGGAAATGATCACGGCGATCAGGCCGGCGACCAGGGCGGAGACGGAAAAATCCTTTCTGAGGTTATCCATGGCGAGTCCATTTGAGTTAATTGATTCGATTGATTCGATTCAAATTGAATCTATACGGTAACGAGACCTGAATTCAAGTGGGGCGACTCTCACGCGGATGCTGCTAACAACTTGAATCGCTCGAAGGATCGACTCAAGTCGACCTGTATGTTCAAATTTCAATCATTTTCAGCCCGGTAGCCGTCTCATGTGGGTTCCACGGATCAGCGAAAGCAATCAGCCTGTCTACCTGTCCATTGCCGATGCCTTGGCGCATGACATCGCCAGCGGCGCGCTGCGCCGTGGCGAGCGCTTGCCGACGCTGCGCGAACTGGCACAGGCGCTGGATGTCACCCCGGGCACCATCAGCCGCGCCTACACCGAGGCGTCACGGCGTGGCCTGACCCAGGGCGAGGTGGGGCGTGGCACCTACGTCCTCGACCGGATCGCCGACACCGGCGAGGCCCCTGTCGTTACCCGCGCGGCGCCCGCTGCCCGCGGCGAAGCACTCGACCTGTCGATCATCAAGCCCTACGGCGAAACCCTGCAGTACTGGTTGCGCAACGCGTTGACCGAACTGGCCAATACCACGCGACTGGAGCAGGTGCTGGACTACGCCCCCGACGGGGGCCACCCGGCGCATCGCGAGGCGGGCGCGCAATGGTTGCGCCAGTGGCTGCCAGGCGCGCAGTGGCAGCAGGTGGTCATCACCAGTGGTGCACAGCACGGGCTGATGGTGGCGATCAGCGCCCTGACCGGGGCGGGCGACCTGGTGCTATGCGAGTCGCTGTGCTATCCGGGCATCATTTCCGTGGCCCACGGCCTGGGCCGCCGCCTGCGGGGCGTGCCGATGGACGAGCAGGGCATCATTCCCGAGGCCTTGCGCGAGATCTGCCAGCGCGAGCGGCCCACGATGCTGGTGTGCGTGGCGACCTGCCAGAACCCAACCACGGCAATCATGTCCAACCAGCGCCGTGCCCAGATCGCGGCGCTGGCGGAGGAGTTCGACTTCCTGCTGCTGGACGATGACATCTACGGCTTCCTCGCCACCGACCCACAGACCCGGCCGCTGGCGACTTTTGCCCCGGAGCGTTCGATCTACCTCACCAGCCTGTCCAAGTCGGTCATGCCGGCGCTGCGCATCGGCTACCTGTACAGCCCGCCGAAATTGCTGTCGCGCCTGACCGCCATGGTGCGCAGCACGGTGTGGATGCCTTCGCCGTTGACCGCGCAACTGGCCAGCCATGTGATCGGCGAAGGGTTGGACAGCCAACTGATTCGAATGCATCGGGCCGAGGCGGCGGCGCGCCAGGCCACCGCCCGCGAAGTCTTCACCGAGGCATCGCTGCAAAGCCAACCGCACAGCTATCACCTCTGGCTCAACCTGCCCGAGCCATGGCGCAGTGACGAGTTTGCCCTGCTGGCGCGGGCCAATGGCGTGGTGGTGATGAGCGCCAGTCAGTTCCAGGTGGAGCGCACGGGCGATCCGCGTGGCGTGCGGGTCGTGCTGATGTCGCCGACCAGCCGGGAGGAGCTGCGCTTCGCCCTGACCCAGCTGGCCAGCCTGCTCGAGTCAGGGGATCCGAAGCGCTTCTACTGAGTCAGAGCTGGGGGCTGTAACGTTTTTCGATGTCGCGGGCATCTGTCGAACTCAGGCTGCCATGCGGCTGGCTGGCGGCCTGTGCCTGCTGCTCAAGTTTGGCCTGGACCTTCATCTCGGCCTCTTCCTGCATGCGTTGGGCGATCTGTTGGTCGATCATCATTTTCCTTTCGGGCGGCAGCGCGTCGTATTCTTCCTTGGTCAGGCCAAGCTCCGCGAGCAGCTTTTCCTTGATCTTCTGCGCCGGTGACTTGCTCATGTAGTCGCGAAACTCCTGCAGGGCGCCGGATGCTTCCTGTTTGCCCACGCTGGTCTGCTCCTGCTTCGCCGCGTCGGGGTTGTGCAGCATGACCATGAGCTTGGAGAAAGCTTCCTTGCGGTTGTCCTCGGCATGCTGTTGCGAGGTGCTGCCCTGGCTGTTCTGCTGCGCCGAAGCTTTGCCGCTGGCTGAGACCAGTTGGAACGGGAACGGTTGAGTCGCGGACTGTTCGTTACCGCTGCGCTGCTGTTGCACGGCCTGCCAACCCAGGCCGTTCGCTGTAATAAGCATGTTTCCTCCATGAATGGATCGTGAGAACGCGACGAAAGTGGCAAAAGCTGTGCCAGCAGTGAGACCGGGGCGAAATAGGCTGTTAGGACTATTCCGACAGCCTGTTCCTCGGAATATGCTTGCCCGGCAGAGGAACAGGATTGCCGCTTGCGGCAAACACAATCATGTGTCGGCAGCACCGGGTACGGGGCGCAGTTGCTGGACAACAGGGAGCGCGTCCATGAGTCAGGCAGCAAAGCCACTACCGGCTGGCTTCACCGAGCAGCAATTGCACACCTTGTTCGATTTGATCAGCGACGGCATCTGGGATTGGGATGCCAACAACGGCTACGTTTACCGCAATCCTGGCTGGTACGCGATGCTCGGCTACGCCAGCCATTCGCTGGACAATTCCGTGTTGACCTGGGAAAGCGTGATCCACCCCGAGGATTACCCGCGGGTGATGGCGCATTTCGAGGCATATATCAACCAACGCAATGAGCGCTATCGCATCGAGTACCGTTGCCGCTGCCAGGACGGCAGCTACCTGTGGATCGAGGACAGTGGCCATATCATCGCCCGCAACGCCGATGGTTCGGTGGCGCGCATGCTGGGTGCTCACCGCAATATCGACCCGGGCAAGCGGTTGGTGGCGGAACTTGAGCAGCGTAACCTGTCCCTGGAAAGCCAGGTGGCCGAGCGCACCCGCGAACTGTCCTGGGTCAACCAGCAGTTGCAGCGCCAGCTCGACGAAAATCGTGAGTTGGCCGAGCGTGACGCCCTGACCCGCACCGCCAATCGTTATCGCCTGGAAAAGACCTTGGAGCAGGCGTGCGAGCGTGCCCGGCGCTTCCGCGAACCGCTGGCGTTGATCGCCATGGATCTGGACGACTTCAAGCCGATCAACGATCTTCACGGCCATGCCCGTGGCGATGCGGCGCTGGTCGAGGTCACCGAGCGGATCCGCCAGTGTCTGGAAGAGCAGGACCTGCTGGCGCGCTGGGGCGGTGATGAGTTCGTCGTGGTCTTGCCGCGGACTTCACTGGCGCAGGCGCGCGAAGCGGCCCAGCGAATCCGCGAGGCACTGGCCAAGGTGGCGCCAATTGGTCAGTGCCAGCTGACCATGAGCTATGGCGTGGTGCAGTGGCGGGAAGGGGAGGACTGGCATGATCTGCTGGCCCGTGCCGACAAGGCGCTGTACCGGGCCAAGGCGGCCGGCAAGAACGTTGTCGCCGAATGAAAAAAGACCCGCGGCGCCAGGGGCGCAGCGGGCCAAATCGGCGATTGCCGCTTCAGTATCAGGTCAGATGTGCAGGGCGTGCCCCAGGGCGCGCAGCGCCGCTTCCTGCACCGCCTCGCCCAGGGTTGGGTGGGCGTGGATGGTGCCGGCGATGTCTTCCAGGCGAGCGCCCATCTCCAGCGACTGGGCGAAGGCGGTCGACAGTTCCGACACCGCCGCGCCCACGGCCTGCCAGCCGAGGATCAGGTGGTTGTCGCGACGGGCCACCACGCGCACGAAGCCGGTCTTCGATTCCAGGCTCATGGCCCGGCCGTTGGCGGCGAAGGGGAACTGCGCGACGATGCAGTCTACGCCCTGCTGACTGGCGTGTTCCGGGGTCTGGCCGACCACCACCACTTCCGGATCGGTGAAGCACACCGCGGCGATCGCGCTCGGCTCGAAGCGTCGGCTGTTGCCGGCGATGATCTCGGCGACCATCTCGCCCTGGGCCATGGCCCGGTGCGCCAGCATCGGCTCGCCGGCCACGTCGCCGATGGCCCAGACGTTGCGCATGCTGGTCTGGCAGCGTTCGTCGATGGCGATGGCCGCGCCGTTCATCTTCAGGTCCAGGCTTTCCAGGCCGAAGCCTTTGGTACGAGGGCGACGGCCCACGGCCACGAGCACCTGGTCAGCCTCAAGGCGCAGCTGGCCACCCTGGCCGTCGCTGGCCAGCAGGCAGCCGTCGGCATAGCCTTCGACACTGTGGCCCAGGTAAAGGGCGATGCCGAGTTTCTTGATCGAGTCGGCCACCGGCGCGGTGAGTTCGCCGTCGTAGGTCGGCAGGATGCGTTCGCGGGCTTCCACCACGCTGACCTTGGCGCCAAGCTTGCGGTAGGCGATACCCAGTTCCAGGCCAATGTAGCCGCCGCCGACCACCACCAGGTGCTGGGGCAGCGCCTTGGGCGCCAGGGCTTCGGTGGACGAGATGATCGGCCCGCCGATCGGCAGCATCGGCAGTTCGACGCTGTTCGAGCCGGTGGCCAGCAGCAGGTGCTCGCACTGGATGCGCTGGCCATCGACCTCGACATTCTTGCCGTCGAGGATCTTCGCCCAGCCATGGATCACCTTCACGCCGTGCTTTTTCAGCAGGGTGGCGACGCCGCTGGTGAGGCGGTCAACGATGCCGTCCTTCCACTCGACGCTGCGCGTGATGTCCAGTCGCGGCGAGGCCACGCTGATGCCCAGCGGCGAAGGTTCGGTGTAACGGCTGGCCTGGTGGAACTGCTCGGCCACGTGAATCAGCGCCTTCGAGGGAATGCAGCCGATGTTCAGGCAGGTACCGCCCAGGGCCTGGCCTTCGACCAGCACGGTGGGGATGCCCAGTTGCCCGGCGCGGATGGCGGCCACATAGCCGCCGGGGCCGCCGCCGATGATCAGCAGGGTGGTATTGATGAGCGCTTGCATGATCACTCCACAAACAGGCAGGCGGGCTGTTCCAGCAGGCCGCGCACGGCCTGGATGAACAGGGCGGCATCCATGCCGTCGACCACGCGGTGGTCGAACGAGCTGGACAGGTTCATCATCTTGCGCACAACGATCTGGCCATCGATCACCACCGGCCGTTCGACCATGCGGTTGACGCCGACGATCGCCACTTCCGGGGTGTTGACCACCGGGGTGCTGACGATGCCGCCCAAGGCGCCGAGGCTGGTCAGGGTGATGGTCGAGCCGGACAGCTCCTCGCGGCTGGCCTTGTTGTTGCGCGCGGCGTGGGCCACGCGGGCAATCTCGCCGGCGTTGCTCCACAGGTTGCCGGCCTCGGCGTGGCGCAGTACCGGCACCATCAGGCCGTTGTCGCCCTGGGTGGCGATGCCGACATGCACCGCGCCGTGGCGGGTGATGACCTGGGCCTCGTCGTCATAGGTGGCGTTGATCTGCGGGAAGTCGCGCAGGGCGACAACCATGGCGCGCACGAGGAACGGCAGCAGGGTCAGCTTGCCGCGGCTGTCGCCGTACTTGGCGTTGAGCTGCTGGCGCAAGGCTTCCAGGTTGGTGACGTCGATTTCCTCGACGTAGCTGAAGTGGGCGACGCGGCGCTTGGCGTCCTGCATGCGTTGGGCGATCTTGCGGCGCAGGCCGATAACCGGCACCTGCTCGCTGTCAGTGCGCTTGCCGTAGCCGCTCGGCGCCTGGCCGGCGCTGCTCTGCGGCTTGCTGATGAAGGCGTCGAGGTCTTCATGCAAGATGCGCCCGGCCGGGCCGCTGCCATGCACGTAGCGCAGCTCGATCCCGGCGTCCAGGGCGCGTTTGCGCACGGCCGGGGAGGCCAGTGGCTTGTCGTGGGCTTCGCGCGGCACGATAGGCGCGGCGGCGTGGGTCGCGGCAACCTGGGGTTGTGCTTCGATGCGTGGCTCGGGTTGGGCTGCGGCCTTGACCTGCGCGGGTTCCGGTTCCGCCGGCTTGGCCTGGGGCGCGTCGACATGGTTGCCGCTGCCTTCGACCTCGATGCGGATCAGCTCGCTGCCGACCGCCATCACTTCACCCGGCTGGCCACCCAGGGCCAATACCTTGCCGCTGACCGGCGAGGGGATTTCCACGGTGGCCTTGTCGGTCATGACATCGGCCACCACCTGGTCCTCGGCGATCATGTCGCCGACCTTGACGAACCATTCCACCAACTCGACCTGCGCGATGCCTTCGCCAATGTCCGGCATCTTGATGACGTGCGTGCCCATTCAGACCTCCATGACCCGTTTCAGTGCCGCGCCTACCCGCGAAGGGCCGGGGAAGTAGGCCCATTCCTGTGCGTGGGGGTAGGGGGTGTCCCAGCCGGTGACGCGCTCGATCGGCGCCTCGAGGTGATGGAAGCAATGCTCCTGGACCAGCGACACCAGTTCGGCGCCGAAGCCGCAGGTACGGGTGGCCTCGTGCACGACCACGCAGCGACCGGTCTTCTTCACCGACGCGACGATGGTTTCCAGGTCCAGCGGCCACAGGCTGCGCAGATCAATGACCTCAGCGTCGACGCCGCTCTCCTCGGCGGCCACCTGCGAGACATACACGGTGGTGCCGTAGGTCAGCACGGTGACGTCGTTGCCCGGGCGGGTGATCACCGCCTTGTCCAACGGCACCGTGTAGTAGCCATCCGGCACCGCGCTGTGCGGGTGCTTGGACCACGGGGTTACCGGGCGGTCGTGGTGGCCGTCGAACGGGCCGTTGTAGAGGCGCTTGGGCTCGAGGAAGATCACCGGGTCGTCGCATTCGATCGAGGCGATCAGCAGGCCCTTGGCGTCGTAGGGATTGGATGGCATCACGGTGCGCAGGCCGCAGACTTGGGTGAACATCGCCTCGGGGCTCTGGCTGTGGGTCTGGCCGCCGTAGATGCCACCGCCGCAGGGCATGCGCAGGGTCAGCGGCGAGATGAACTCGCCGGCCGAACGATAGCGCAGGCGGGCCATCTCCGAGACGATCTGGTCGGAGGCGGGGTAGAAGTAGTCTGCGAACTGGATTTCGACCACCGGACGCAGACCATAGGCGCCCATGCCCACGGCGGTGCCGACGATGCCGCTCTCGGAGATCGGCGCGTCGAACACGCGGGACTTGCCGTACTTGGTCTGCAGTCCTTCGGTGCAGCGGAACACGCCGCCGAAGTAGCCAACGTCCTGGCCGTAGACCACCACGTTGTCATCGCGCTCGAGCATGACATCCATGGCCGAGCGCAGGGCCTGGATCATGGTCATGGTGGTGGTGGACATGGCGTTTTCCAGATGGATGCTGTTGTTGTGATCGTTCATCTCAGACCCCCAGTTCCTGGCGCTGACGGCGCAGGTGGTCGGGCATTTCCTTGTACACGTCCTCGAACATCGAGGCGGCGCTGGGGATATGGCCATTGCTCAGGGTGCCGAACTGCTCGGCATCCTTCTGCGCCTTGATCACCTCGGCCTCAAGCTCCGCGGTGACCGCCTGGTGCTCTTGCTCGGACCACTGGCCGAGCTTGATCAGGTGCTGCTTGAGGCGGGCGATCGGGTCGCCCAGCGGGAAATGGCTCCAGTCGTCGGCCGGGCGATACTTGGACGGGTCGTCCGAGGTCGAGTGCGGGCCGGCGCGGTAGGTGACCCATTCGATCAGCGTTGGGCCCATGCCGCGGCGCGCGCGTTCGGCGGCCCAGCGCGAGGCGGCGTAGACGGCGATGAAGTCGTTGCCGTCGACCCGCAGCGAGGCGATGCCGCAACCTACGCCACGACCGGCGAAGGTGGTCGACTCGCCGCCGGCGATGGCCTGGAAGGTCGAGATCGCCCATTGGTTGTTGACCACGTTGAGGATCACCGGGGCGCGGTAGACGTGGGCGAAGGTCAGGGCGGTGTGGAAGTCCGATTCGGCGGTGGCGCCGTCGCCGATCCATGCCGAGGCGATCTTGGTATCGCCCTTGATCGCCGAGGCCATGGCCCAGCCGACTGCCTGGACGAACTGGGTGGCCAGGTTGCCGCTGATGGTGAAGAAGCCGGCTTCGCGCACCGAGTACATGATCGGCAGCTGGCGACCCTTGAGCGGGTCGCGGGTGTTGGACAGCAGCTGGCAGATCATGTCCACCAGCGACACCTCGCGGGCCATCAGGATGCTCTGCTGGCGGTAGGTGGGGAAGCACATGTCGGTGCGGTTGAGGGCCAGGGCCTGGCCGCTGCCGATGGCTTCCTCGCCCAGGCTCTGCATGTAGAACGACATCTTCTTCTGGCGCTGGGCGACCACCATGCGGCTGTCGAAGATGCGGGTCTTGAGCATGGCGCGCATGCCCTGGCGCAGCACCTTCGGGTCGATACCCTCGGCCCAGGGGCCGACGGCGTCGCCATGCTCGTTGAGCACGCGCACGAGGCTGTAGGAGAGGTCTGCCGTGTCGGCAGGCTCCACATCGATAGGGGGTTTACGGACTTGACCGGCGTCATTCAGGCGCAGGTAGGAGAAATCGGTCTGGCAGCCTGGCCGGCCTGTAGGCTCGGGCACATGCAGACGCAGGGGGGCGTACTCGTTCATGCTTTTTACGCTCGCTCGAATGTTGTTTTTGTGAGCTTTGAAGCGGCCGCTGCTGACTGCCTGCTTGTGACTGGCAGGTCAGCGTCTTTTTACATCATAGGGGGACGGCAAAAGAATTTTTCTCTCAAGTTCATTGCCTTTGTCCGGCGGCGCAGATAAACATTCCGTACAAACACAAAAACCAGGTCAATTTCTCTCATGCGTAAACTGGATCGAACCGATATCGGCATCCTCAACAGCCTGCAGGAAAATGCCCGCATCACCAACGCCGAGCTTGCGCGCTCGGTCAACCTGTCGCCCACACCGTGCTTCAACCGGGTCAAGGCCATGGAGGAGTTGGGGGTGATCCGCCAGCAGGTCACGTTGCTATCGCCCGAGGCGCTGGGGCTGGATGTGAATGTGTTCATCCACGTCAGCCTGGAGAAGCAGGTGGAGCAGTCGCTGCACCGTTTCGAGGAGGAGATTGCCGAACGGCCTGAGGTCATGGAGTGCTACCTGATGACCGGGGATCCGGATTACCTGCTGCGGGTGCTGCTGCCGAGCATCCAGGCGCTGGAGCGCTTCCTCGATTACCTCACGCGCTTGCCCGGAGTGGCGAACATTCGCTCCAGCTTTGCGCTGAAGCAGGTGCGCTACAAGACCGCGCTGCCGTTGCCGGCCAATGGCATGACCCTGCGCGAGCAATGATCCGGGCAAGGTGCCTGGGGTGCTTGATATTTTAAACACCCCCGGCCTATGTTGTGTGCGTCGCCATTCCAGGCATGCGAACACAACAAGAAGGACAGCGTCATGACGACCGAAGGCCCGCGCGCCCAGGCAGCGCACTTCAAGGGCATCGATGAAATCGAATGCGTCACCCCCGACCTTAACGGCGTGCCTCGCGGCAAGGTGATGACCGCAGAGGGTTTCCTCGAAGGCCGCCGCCTGCAGATGGCCCGTGGGGTCCTGCTGCAGTGCATCATGGGCGGTTACCCGGCGGCCAAATACTATGGCAGCGACGACGGCGATCTGGCGCTGGTGGCGGCGCCTTCGCAGATCCACCGTCTGCCCTGGAGCGACGAGCCTCGGGCCCTGGCGATCTGCGACGCGGTGGAACTCGATGGCACGCCCTCGGGGCTGTCCAGTCGTGGCCAGCTCAAGGCGGTGATTGCCCGCTATGCCGAGCGCGGGCTGGCGCCGGTGGTGGCGACCGAGCTTGAGTTTTTCGTGTTTGCCGCCAACAGCGACCCGACCCTGCCGTTCCAGCCGCCGCTGGGCAAGGACGGGCGTCGGGAAATGGGGCACTCGGCCTTCAGCGTCAGCTCCAACAACGGTCTGCGTCCGTTCTTCAACGAGGTGTACCGCTGCATGGCGGCGTTGGGTCTGCCGCGTGACACCTTCATGCACGAGATGGGCGTAAGCCAGTTCGAGATCAACCTGCTGCACGGTGACCCGTTGCTGCTGGCCGACCAGACCTTCCTGTTCAAGCACCTGCTCAAGGAGGTCGCGCTCAAGCACGGCCTGACCGTGGTGTGCATGGCCAAACCACTGGCGCACACGCCCGGTAGCTCGATGCATATCCACCAGAGCCTGGTCGACAGCGCCAGCGGGCGCAATGTATTTAGCGACGAGCAGGGCAGGGCGACCGACACCTTCCACCATTTCATCGGTGGCCTGCAGGCTTGCCTGGCTGACTTCACCGTGCTGTTCGCGCCTAACGTCAATTCCTACCAGCGGCTGTGCCACCCCTATGCGTCGCCAAACAACGCCTGCTGGTCCGAGGACAATCGCGCCGCGGGCCTGCGCATCCCGGCCAGCTCACCTGCGGCCCGGCGGGTGGAGAACCGCCTGCCGGGCGCCGACGCCAACCCCTACCTGGCCATCGCCGCGAGCCTTGCCGCCGGCCTGCATGGCATCGAGCGCCAGATGGCGCCAACGCCGGCGATCCAGGGCGAGTTCGAGGTGCCCGAGCACCTGAGCCTGCCCTGTACGCTGCACGCCGCGCTGGAACGCCTCAAGCGCAGCAACCTGGCGCGGGAACTGTTCGGCAGGGAGTTCATCGAAGGCTACATCGCCACCAAGACCCTGGAGCTGAGCGATTTCTTCGATGAGATCACGCCCTGGGAGCGCCGCGTGCTGGCCGCGCAAGCCTGAGCGCGACACGACCGCTACTGGATGCGCCCCCGGCGGCCGATTTAGCCGCCGGGGGCCTGCGCTGCAGTGAATTTGCTTTTATGCTTGGCGGCAACCTCGCGCCACCAGATCAAGGAGCTTGACGGGACGTATGCGAAATATCTGGAAGCCGTTTCAGTCGTTGTACTTCGCCGCCCTGATGATGCTGATCGGTTCGGGTCTGCTCAGTACCTACCTGGCCCTGCGTCTGGCCGCCGACCATGTCGACAGCCTTTGGATCGGTGCGCTGATGGCGGCCAACTACTTCGGCCTGGCGGTAGGCGGCAAGGTCGGGCACCGGCTGATTGGCCGGGTCGGGCATATCCGCGCCTACGCCACCTGTGCCGGCATTGTCGGCGCGGCGGTGCTCGGGCACGGGCTGACCAGCTGGCTGCCGGCCTGGGTCGGGCTGCGCATGATCGTCGGCCTGGGGATGATGTGCCAGTACATGGTCATCGAGAGCTGGCTCAACGAGCAGGCCGATGCCAAGCATCGCGGCGCGGTGTTCAGCGGCTACATGATCGCTTCCTATTTGGGGCTGGTGCTTGGCCAGTTGATCCTGGTGGTGCATCCGCAGCTTGGGCCTGAGTTGCTGATGCTCGTGGCGATGTGCTTTGCCCTGTGCCTGGTGCCCGTGGCCATGACCCGACGCATCCACCCCGCGCCATTGCGGCCGGCGCCGATGGAGCCGAAGTTTTTCATCAAGCGTGTGCCGCAGTCGCTGTCCACGGTACTTGGCTCGGGTCTGATCGTCGGTTCGTTCTATGGCTTGGCGCCGCTGTATGCGTCCAGCCAGGGGCTTTCCACCGAGCAGATCGGCCTGTTCATGGGCAGTTGCATTTTCGCCGGCCTGCTCGTGCAGTGGCCGTTGGGCTGGTTGTCCGACCGCTATGATCGCGCCGTGCTGATACGCGGCGTGGCGATCGGCCTGGCCCTGGCCTCGGCGCCGCTGGCGATCCTGCCAGGCGTGCCGTTGGCGCTGTTGTTCGGCATCGGTTTCGTCATATCGCTGCTGCAGTTCTGCCTGTATCCGCTGGCGGTGGCGTTCTCCAACGACCATGTGGAAAGCGAGAGGCGCGTCTCGTTGACCGCCATGCTGCTGGTCACTTATGGCGTGGGCGCCTGCATCGGGCCGCTGGCGGCCGGGGTGCTGATGAAGCTGCTGGGCGCGCAGATGCTGTATGCCTTCTTCGTATTCTTCGCCCTGGTACTGGTCTGGCGTATCCGGCCCAAGGCAGTCACCGGGCTGCACCAGGTCCAGGATGCGCCGCTTGGGCACGTGGCCATGCCGGCGGCTGGCTCGCCCTTGTCGGCGGCCCTTGACCCTCGGGTCGATGAGCAGACCGTGCAGGAGGTGATGCAGGCGCCGGTGGCGGCGGAAGATACCGAAGAGGAGGCCGGCATGGAGCGGGAAAGCGAGACGAGCAAATCAGCTACTCGCTGAATGCAAAACGCCACCCATGGGGTGGCGTTTATCATGTCCTGGCGACGCTCAATAGTCGTCTTTGTCGAACCGCCGTGCCTCGCGCTGCAGTTGATAGACGAAACTCTCGATCTTGCGCTGTGCCTGACCGTTGAGGTTATGGAAGCGCACCCCGGCGAAGGTGGTGTTGATGCGTTCCTCGAAGTGCAGGTGACGCAGTTCTACCAGGGTGTCGGTCAGGCCCAGCGGGTTGCCGGCCTTGAAGCGCTCGTAGACCTGGCCCAGTTGCAGGCGGTCCTCGACGTTGCCGTCGAAGCGCAGCTTGCAGCCGGTGGCGGAGATGTCCAGCAGTTTGCCACGCAGGGCGCCATTGCCCTTGAGGTGGGCGCCGTCGAGGGTGATGTCGACCAGTTGCGATAGCTTCAGCGCGGCGCGGAAGGCGTTGCGACGCTGGTGATAGGTCACTTCCTCGGGCAGTGGGCCGCGGTAGCAGCGATGGCCGTCGATCTCGGTGATGGTCAGTGGTGTGCTGGACTCCCAGGCGATGCGCACGCCGTCATGGAAGCCTTCGACGCGGAACGACTCGCCGTTCTCGATGTACTTTTCGCCGTCGCGGGGGATCATTTCATCCAGTGCCAGGACGCCGTTGTCCCGGTCGACGTGCACCACATAGCTCTGGAACCGCTGGCTGCGCTCGTGGAAGCTGATGATCAGTGGGTCGTGGCTATCCAGCAACTGGCGCAAGTTGGCCGTGATCTCCAAAGGGGTGGTGAGCACCTTTGGTGGCTGGGGCGCATCGGATTCATTGAACACGGGTTATCAATCTCCAGGCAAAACGGCACACGCAAGTTACGGCATTTTGCCAGTATGTTCCGTGTCTTGGTACAAATAAGATAGAACTAATCACACTTGGCTGAGTGCGCGGGGCTTGGCCATTGGCGAGGTGCCGCCACGGCTGTCGTAGAGCGACGGGGAATCGCCACCCTGAAGGATTCTGATCTGGTTCGCCGTGGTCTGTTGTTGCACCTGGATGATCCGGCCATTGGTCTCGTTGACCTGCCGGCAGGCATCCATCAACTCGCCCAGTGCATCGAGCCGGCTCATGATGGCCTCGCCATTGCTCGACTGTGCGGCCAGCGCCTGGGCCCCCTCGCGGTCGGCACTCAGGCCGAGTTCGAGGAGCAACTGACTGCGCCGCTTGCCCTGCTGCTCGAGCAAGATGATCAACGACTGCTTGCGGGCCAGGATTTGCTCCAGGGCCAGCATGTCCCGACCGTGCAGGGCTATCGCTTCGTTCTGCAGAAGCTCGAGCAGTTCCTGCGTCGGCGCTATGTCGTTTTCAATCAGTTGCAGCAGGGTAGTGTCGTGCATGGCTAACTCTTGGCGTGTTGCGTCCTTGAAGTCAGCGCGCCTGAAGGTCAGCGCTGGGCTTCGAAATCAAGCAGTTTGCTGGCGACCCGGTCGGCATCGACCTTGTAGCTGCCGTCTGCGATGGCCTGCTTCAACTCGGCCACGCGGGCGCTGTTGACGGTCGGCTGATCGCGCAGCTTGTCGCTGATCTTCTGCAATTGCTGGGCCTCTGGGCTCAGGTGTACCGCTTCTCCGCTGGCATTGGCGCGCTTTGGCGCTTCACTGGCTTCGCCGGCTTTTTCGGCGTTGCCTGGCGCGGCATTGCCGCGAACGCCGCCCGTGACGGACGGAGAGTTGTTGAGACGACTGAAGTCGATGACCATGTTCAGAACCCCTGGGAATTAGGACGCATGCCTGGTTTTCGGCCAGCCTGAGCAAAACTTTAGGTGTGAATGCATCAGTGCCTCCAGGTACAGGTGCGCAACCCGATTTGTGACACAGTTTAGGGCGCGCGGTTCCACATCGCCAGCGTTCTGTCATTATCCCGACACGGTGTGTTACATGGCCACCTCGACCTGGCCGGGGCCTGTGACCCGCGCCTTGACCACGCGCCTGGAATTCAGGTTGCGCACGCGGATCTGCGTCTGCAGGCCGCCCTTGTCCAGTGCCTCGCCCGGCATGCGCACGCTCAGGCTGCCGCTGCGGGCGATGATCACCACATGGTCGCCCTTGCGAACCACCTCGGCCTGTTCCAGGTGCTGTTGCGTCAGTACCTGGTCGAGCACAGTGGGGCGCAGCAGCTTCATGCCCACGGCCTGGTCGAGCTGGGTCAGGTAGCCTGGGCCGAGGCTGCCGACATCGCGCTCGCGCATGGCCACATCGCCTTCGGTCACCACGCTTTCGCGCTTCAGGGGGCGCGTCATGACCACCACATCGCGCAGCAGGCGGACCTGTGCCGGGACGAACACCGTCCAGGGCGCGGCACTGTCGCAGCGTACCCGTACCGTGACCCGCCCGAGCGGCGTCGAACTTTCCAGCGAGGCATCCAATTGCTGGCTGCATTGGGGCATGCGCAGGCGCGGGTCCAGGGTATTGACTTGGATTTCGTAGCGGCCCGGGGTTTGGGTCGTCGCCAGATAATCCTCTACGGTGAACTCAAGAAACCCCTGGGTGACACCGATAAGCTGTTCAGGCAAGGTAAAAGAGTCCGCCAGCGTACGAATGCCGGGTGCCAGCAGGCACAGGGCGGCCAGTGAGCCGGTCAGCAGGCGCGTCAGTCGTCGGAAATTTGTCGTTTTCGTGTACATGGCGTTCAAAAAAGCAAAGCCCGTGCCGATTCGGTACTTAGGCAATCGTTGAAGGAGTCTGGCATGGCTGGAGTGATGGATTCGGTCAACCAGCGCACGCAACTGGTGGGGCAGAACCGCCTGGAGCTGCTTTTGTTTCGCCTCAATGGCGATCAGCTCTACGGCATCAATGTGTTCAAGGTGCGGGAGGTGCTGCAGTGCCCGGACCTGACGCTTCTGCCCAGATCCCATCCGGTGGTGCGCGGTGTGGCCAACATTCGGGGGGCGACCATCCCGATCCTTGACCTGTCGATGGCCACTGGCCTTCCGCAGTTGAAGGAAGAAACGCGCAACAGTTTCGTGATCATCACCGAGTACAACACCAAGACCCAGGGCTTCCTGGTGCACTCGGTCGAGCGCATCGTCAACATGAACTGGGAAGAGATCCATCCGCCACCCAAGGGCACCGGGCGCGATCACTACCTGACCGCCGTGACCCGGGTCGACAATCGCATGGTCGAGATCATCGATGTCGAGAAGGTGCTGGCCGAAGTGGCGCCGTCGTCCGAGTCGGTGTCCGAGGGGGTGATCGATGCCGAGGTGCAGGACAAGGCGGTGATGTTGCGGGTGCTGACGGTCGATGATTCGTCGGTGGCGCGCAAGCAGGTGAGCCGTTGCCTGCAGACTGTGGGGGTCGAGGTGGTGGCGCTCAACGACGGTCGCCAGGCCCTGGACTACCTGCGTAAGCTGGTGGACGAGGGCAAACGTCCGGAGGAAGAGTTCCTCATGATGATCTCGGATATTGAAATGCCGGAAATGGACGGCTATACCCTCACGGCGGAGATCCGCAGCGATCCGCGTATGCAAAAGCTGCACATCTGCCTGCATACTTCGCTGTCCGGGGTATTCAACCAGGCGATGGTCAAGAAGGTCGGTGCTGATGACTTCCTGGCCAAGTTCAGGCCGGACGATCTTGCCCAGCGCGTGGTCGATCGGATCAAGGCGAGTCATTGAAACGGCCGGGGCTCGTCCCCGGCGCTAGCGATTTAAGAAGAGGCGGCAGCATTGTCTACGGGTAATTTGGATTTCGAACAGTTCCGGGTCTTCCTGGAGAAAGCCTGTGGCATCCTGCTGGGCGAGAATAAGCAGTACCTGGTCTCCAGCCGTCTCAACAAGCTGATGGAGCAACAGGGCATCAAGTCGCTGGGCGAATTGGTGCAGCGCATCCAGACCCAGCCACGCAGTGGTTTGCGCGAGCAGGTGGTCGATGCCATGACCACCAACGAGACGCTGTGGTTTCGCGACACCTACCCGTTCGAAGTGCTCAAGAGCAAGGTGATCCCGGAGTTCATCAAGAACAATCCGGGCCAGCGGCTGCGCATCTGGTCGGCGGCCTGTTCGTCGGGGCAGGAGCCGTATTCGATCTCGATGTCGATCGACGAGTTCGAGCGCACCAACCTCGGCCAGTTGAAGATGGGCGCGCAGATTGTTGCCACCGACCTGTCCGGCGCCATGCTCAACAACTGCAAGACTGGCGAGTACGACAGCCTGGCCATTGCCCGTGGCCTTTCACAGGAGCGCCTGCAGCGCTACTTCGACCCCAAGGGGCCGGGGCGCTGGGCGGTCAAGCCGCCGATCCGCAGTCGCGTCGAGTTCCGTTCGTACAACCTGCTCGACAGCTATGCGCCGCTGGGCAAATTCGACATCGTGTTCTGCCGCAACGTGCTGATCTACTTCTCGGCTCAGGTCAAGAAGGACATCCTGATGCGCATTCACAGTACTCTCAAGCCTGGTGGCTACCTGTTCCTTGGCGCGTCCGAGGCGCTCAACGGCCTGCCGGACCACTACCAGATGGTCCAGTGCAGTCCGGGGATCATCTACCAGGCCAAGTAAGGCTGGGCAAAGAAGGCCGGTATCCTGCGATACCGGCCTTTTTGTTTTCGCTGCGGGCTTGCCTGTGATGGCGTGTCAGAATGCGTAGCGCAGCCTGGCCGAGAACACGTCGGCATCGAAGCCCGACTTGCCCACGTAGTCATAGCTGACTCCAACGCTCACCGCCCCCAGCTTGTAGTCCGCACCCAGGCCGGCCTCGTAGCTGCTGCGCGCCACGCCGGCGCCGTGGCTTACGAAGGGTGTGCTGCCAAGCACGAAGGTCGCGGTGTTCTGCACAGGGTCGGCGGCAAAGTCGTGATACGCCATCATCTTCAGTTGCGGCTCCAGGGTGCCGGCGCCGAGCGGCAGTTGGCTGGCCACGAGCACGCCGACGCCCAGTTCGATGGCCTCGTAGCGTTGTGCCTCGACCTTGAGCGCCGCCGACGAGCCTTTCTCGTTGAAGCTGTCGATGTCGACGCGGGTGTAGCGCGCCGCCAGGCGTGGTTCGACCAGCAGTCGCGGATTCAGCTGCCAGCTGTAGCCGCCCACCAGGTTCAGGCCCAGTAGGTTGCTGTCATAGTCCGACTTGGCCCGGGTGCCGGCGATCTCGCGCTTGCCTTCGTTGTCGTTGAAACCGTAGGTCAGGCTGGCGTCGACGAAGTAGTTGTCCAGGGTGTAGCTGCCATACAGCGAGAAGGCGTGGCTCTGCACCTGGGTCTTGTTGCCGCGTTTGCCGTTGACGTCAGTGTCGATGAAGCTGTAGGCCGCACCGAGGGTGAGCTGGTCGTCCAGCTGGCCATCGGCGCCGACCGCCACGCCGCGGCTGTAGGCGTTGTAACCGGCAATGCCATCGCGCTGCTGCTGGCTGGCGTCGCTGTACAGCGACTGCATCCACACGCCGGAGGCGCGGCGTGCCTCGTCGGCGCGAGGGGCGCGCAGGCTGCTGGAGCGGTTGTCGATGGCGTTGCCGATCAGTCGCTGGCTGGCCATGGCGGCCTGGCGGGCACCGTCGCTGACGTCCGGCGCCAGTTGCTCGGCGAGCCTGGCCAGTTGCGCCTCGTCGGCGCTGGCGGCGGCGAGGAACAGTGGGTCATGGTTGCCCAGGCGTGCCAGCAGGCCGGCTTCGGCCAGGTTGCCCAGGGCACGCTGTGCATTGCTGTCGCCACCCTGTTGGGCGACGATCTGCGCCAGGTCCTCGGTCGGCTTGGTGCTGACGGTGACGTAGACCTTGTTGTCATCGAGCGTGCTGCTCAGCACGTTGAGCATGGCCGAAGTGCTGGCGACCTGGGGCTTGGCGCTGACCTGCAGGCCGCTGGCGTCGAGGACCTGCACCTGGCCGGCCTCGAGCAGCAGGTAGCGGCTGCCGCTGGCCTCGAAGTCGGTGTCCTCCGGCTCCAGCAGGATCCGCGCGTTCTGGGCGAACTCGGCGATGCCGCTGACCTTGAGCACTGCCGTGTCCGGGTCGGTGCTGCTTGCCAGCCACAGGCCCAGCGCCGAGTTGTCGGCAATCCTCAGGTTGCCGTCGAGGGTGGTGTGAAGGCTGTGCAGGGTGAAGGTAGTGGGTGGCTCGCTGCTGTCCCCCACATCGATCCAGCCACCGTTTGCCAGGCGGATGCTGTTGCTGCCGGGGGATCCGTAGGCGACGCCATAGGTGCTGTCGCCTTCGACCTCGATGTTGGCCAGGCCGACAAGGTCGCCGTAGATCTTGCTGCCCTGGCGCATGATCAGCTCGACCGGGCGGTTGCTGGCGGTGGCGTCGATGGCGACTTTGGCCCAGATCTCGCCGCTGTTGAAGATGTTCAGGTCACCGTTGGCCTTGTACCCGGGTTGCAGGCCGGGGCCGTCGAAGGCGGTATTGCCAATGCGGATGGCGGTGTCGCCGGCCACGATCCTGCCGCTGTTTTCGATATGACGTCCCAGGCTGTCGAACAGGGTCGCGCCGTCGAGCACGATGGCTTGGGAGCCTTGGTCACCAGCGAAAATCTGGCCCTGATTGTCGATGCCGGCCAGTACGGTCGGCCGGTTGGCGGCATCCGTGGTGGCGTGGATGGCGATGGCGCCCGGGCCCGTCGCGCTGATCTCGCCGCGGTTGACCACCCGCTCTTCCAGGTTCGCCCCTGCCAGGTTGATGGCCCGTGAGTTGCGGCCGGTGGCGATGATGCGGGCGCCTGCGGCATTGATCAGGCCGCCATGGATGCGGCTGATGTTGCTACCGGAGCTGGACAGGTCGATGCCGTAGGTGGGGCCGCCATTGTTGTACGAGAAGCTGCTGCCGGCCTTGAGCAACCCTTCGTTGGTCAGGTCGTCGTCGACGGTGCTGGCGCTCAGGCGCAGGGCGGCACCGTCGAGGCTGGTAGTGACAACATTGCCGCGGTTGGTCAGGAAGCCGCCGATGTTGGTGCCGCTGATACGGATACCGTCGCTGCGATGGATCAGGTCGACAGCGTTCGTGTCGTTGTCGTTGATTACACTGCCAAGCGTCATGTTGCCCGCCACCAGGCTGTTCGCGAGAGCGATCGCGTCCTGCTGGCGGCCGGTGAAGCTGCCGGTGAACTCGAGGTCGTCGGCAAAGGACTGGTGGTCACCCCTGTAGCCGGCATCGGTCAGTGCAATGGTCTGGGGCAAAGCCAGGGCGGGGGCGGGAATGGCGCCGATCAGGAGGGCCAGGAGGGTCTTGCGCAGGTTAAGCGGTGGCACGGTTTCGTTCCTTTGAAATCGTAATGAAAGCGGCGCGCATCCATGCGGGCAACAACCGTGATCGCGTAGGCTGGTGCGCGAGGACGCGGATGCTATCGCGATTGGTGGCTAAATGACATGTCGAATTGACGTCAATTTTTTGTTTTGCCGCTTTTGCCGCCTGGCAATTGCCGCTTGCCGAGTTCGATGCGGAAGCACATTGCCGCTTTTCTGGCATCGCCAGTGTCCTGATATCTGGCTAGCCCCCGCTTTACTTGGGGTTGCGCAGGTTGGCACAGCCCTTGCTAAAGCCTAAGCCAACGAAACTCTGGTCAACCTTTGAAGGTTTCCCCGATATGAGCATCAGCTTCGACAAGGCGCTTGGCATCCACGAAAAGGCATTGGGCTTCCGTGCCCAGCGTGCCGAGGTGCTGGCCAACAACATCGCCAACGCCGACACGCCCAACTACAAGGCGCGTGACATGGACTTCTCTTCGGTGCTCGCCGCCGAGGCCGACAAACAGCAGAACGGACGTATCGCCCTGGACCGCACCAACAGCCGTCACATCGAGGCCGAAGGCCTGGCGATGATGGACGACACGTTGCAGTACCGCACCCCGATGCAGCCGTCGATCGACCAGAACACCGTGGACGCGCAGATCGAGCAATCGAACTACACCGAAAACGCCGTTGGCTTCCAGGCCAGCTTCACCCTGCTCAACAGTAAATTCAAAGGGCTGGTATCGGCCCTGCGTGGAGAGTGACCATGTCCCTTGCCAGTGTCTTCAACATCGCCGGTAGCGGCATGAGCGCGCAGAATACGCGCCTGAACACCGTCGCTTCGAACATCGCCAACGCCGAGACGGTGTCCTCGAGCATCGACCAGACCTACCGCGCTCGTCATCCGGTGTTCGCCACCACCTTCCAGCAGGCTCAGGGCGGCGCGGGCCAGTCGCTGTTCGAGGATCAGGGCGAGGCGGGGCAGGGCGTCCAGGTCAAGGGCATCATCGAGGACCAGAGCAACCTCGAGGCCCGCTACGAGCCGAACCACCCGGCGGCGAACAAGGACGGCTACGTCTACTACCCGAACGTCAACGTGGTCGAGGAGATGGCCGACATGATCTCCGCCAGTCGCGCGTTCCAGACCAACGCCGAACTGATGAACACCGCCAAGAACATGATGCAGAAAGTGCTGACCCTGGGTCAGTAAGCAGGGAGCCGTAATGACTACCACCAATACCGATACCAAGGTCGGCAGCGGCTATCTGGATTCGCTGCAGAAGCCTGCCAACAAGAGCAACACCGGGCAGGCCGGCAGCGCGCTGGGCAAGGATGCGTTCCTGCAGTTGCTGGTGACGCAGATGAAGAACCAGAACCCGCTGGATCCCCAGGACAACGGCGAATTCGTCGCGCAGTTGGCCCAGTTCAGCAGCCTCGAGGGCATCCAGTCGCTGAAGGAGTCGGTCGACGGCATCCTCACCGGCATTGGTTCGTCCCAGGCGCTGCAGGCCACTTCGCTGGTCGGTCGCTCGGTGATCGTGGCGAGCGACAAGGCGGTGGTCGACACCACCAAGAGCTTCAATGGCCAGGTCGTGGTGCCGTCGAACATCACCGAGGGCAAGGTCAGCATCAAGGACAAGGATGGCAACGTGGTCAAGACCATCGACCTGGGGGCGCGCAAGGCCGGTACCGCCGACTTCATCTGGGACGGCAAGAACGAGAAGGGCGAGGCGGTCGAGCCGGGCACC
This sequence comes from Pseudomonas sp. P65(2024), assembly GCF_057480955.1. NCBI lineage: Bacteria > Pseudomonadati > Pseudomonadota > Gammaproteobacteria > Pseudomonadales > Pseudomonadaceae > Pseudomonas > Pseudomonas sp. P65(2024). The sequence continues at coordinate 52,554 of NZ_JBLIYX010000012.1, read as the reverse complement.
TATACCTTCAGTGCCGAGACCAAGGTCGACGGCAAGGCCAAGACGCTGGCCACGCTGCTGCCGGCCAAGGTCAACAGTGTCAGCTTCCAGAACGGCAGCGAGATGATGCTCGACCTGGCCGGTATCGGCAAAGTCGGCATCTCCAAAGTAACCACCATCGGAATCTAACGCCGCAGCATCGGCACAAGGAGCGAGTAAATGTCTTTCAATATCGGCCTTAGCGGTCTCTACGCGGCGAACAAGGCTCTGAACGTTACCGGCAACAACATTGCCAACGTCGCCACCACCGGTTTTAAATCGTCGCGCGCCGAGTTCGGCGACCAGTATTCGCAGTCCATCCGTGGCACCGCCGGCGGCAAGACCCAGGTAGGCAGCGGCGTGAAGACCATGGCGGTCTCGCAGATGTTCAACCCGGGCAACATCAATGGCACCGGCCAGGCGCTGGACATGGCCATCGACGGCAACGGCTTCTTTGCCCTGAATGACAACGGCTCGCGGATTTACACCCGCTCCGGCGCCTTCTACAGCGACAAGGAAGGCTACGTGGTCAACGCCAACGGCGCCAACCTGCAGGGTTATCCGGTGGATGAAAACGGCAAGGTCATCCAGGGGTCGCTGACCAACCTGAAGATCGATACCTCGAACCTGTCGCCGAAGCCGACGGGTCGCATTTCCGAAACGGTCAACCTGAACTCCAGCGACGCAGCGCCGACAGTTGCGCCGTTCGATCCGACCAATGTCAAAAGCTACAACTACACCTTCAATACCCCGGTCTACGACAGCCAGGGCAACGAACACCAGATGAACCAGTATTTCGTCAAGGATGCCGGTACCAACTCCTGGACCATGTACACCACCATCGATGGTCGCAATCCGGCCGACCCCACCTTGTCCACTCCGCTGGTCAACAAGCTGCCGTTCACCTCGGCAGGCAAGCTGGATACCGCCGCAATGGCTGCCGGGCCGGTCGCAGGTGGCTTGACCGTCGCTGCCGACAAGACCTTCCAGCTGGCCAACTGGGTGCCGGCCGAGAAGAACGCCGCAGGCGCCTGGGTAGGCAATGGTGCCACCGCACGCACCGGTGGTGTGACCCTGGACATGCTGGCCACCACTCAGTACAACGCGGCCTCGGCCACCACTGCCAAGGACCAGGATGGCTATGCCACCGGTGAGCTCGCCGGCCTGACCGTGGATCAGAGCGGCAACCTGTTCGCCAACTTCACCAACGGCCAGAACAAGGTCATCGGTCAGGTGGTGATCGCCAACTTCGCGAACCTGCAGGGGCTGACCCCTGTCGGCGCCACCGCCTGGAAAGAGTCCTACGCTTCGGGCGTGCCGATCATCGGCGAGCCGGACACCGGTACCCTGGGTCGTATCGCGGGCAGTTCCCTGGAAGACTCCAACGTCGACCTGACTGGCGAGTTGGTCAACCTGATCAAGGCGCAGAGCAACTACCAGGCCAACGCCAAGACCATTTCCACCGAAAGCACCATCATGCAGACCATCATCCAGATGACCTGATGATCGTGGCGTGAAAAAGCCCCTGCTTGCGGGGGCTTTTTCACGTCTGGCACAGCGGAGGGCAAAGCCATGAAGAAACTGTCGATGCTCGTGGCGGTGGCGGGCGCACTGTTGATCGCGCTCTCGCTGCGCGCCGCGCCGGCGCCCTGGTATCAGTGGCAAAGCCTGGCGACCGGGCGCTACATGTGCTCGGCCACCGATCCGGGCGAGGGCTGGAAGCGTCATTCCGGGCCCTACAACAATGGCGCGTGTCGGAACAACTGACGGGGTGTTGCCGCCTGCGGCAAACATTCGCCGACAAACTGACGCTTTTTGTCTTGGCGTGGCCCTGAATGCCCCGTACTCAAAGGGTTGCGTCAGTTTGGTTCGATATTTGCTTTACCCTTGCCAACGATAGCGCGGCAAGGTTCGCGTAGAGGAGATGCTGTGGACAAGATGCTTTACGTGGCCATGACCGGCGCCAGCCAGAACGCGCTGGCGCAGAAGGCCCATGCCAACAACCTGGCGAACGTTTCCACCAACGGCTTCCAGCGTGACCTGGAGCAGGCGCGTTCGATGCCGGTGTTCGGCGACAGCTTTCCGGCACGCGCCTTCGCCATGACCGAGCGCCCGGCCACCGATTTCAGCGAGGGTGCGCTGGTCGAGACCGGTCGGGAGCTGGATGTGGCGGTTGCCGGCAAGGGTTTCATCGCCGTGCAGGCACCAGACGGTAGCGAAGCCTACGTGCGCACCGGCAGCCTGAACATCGACGCCCTGGGCGTGCTGCGTGCTGGCAACGGCATGCCGGTGATCGGCAATGGCGGTCCCATCGCCATTCCGCCGGAGCAGAAGGTCGAGGTCGGCGACGACGGCACCATCAGCATCCGCGCCATGGGCGAGGATCCGCGGGTGATGGCCGAGGTCGACCGGATCAAGCTGGTCAATCCGGATATCAAGGGGCTTACCAAGGGCCTGGACGGCATGATCCACACCACCACTGGCCAGCCGGCTGACGCCGATGTCAACGTGCGGGTGGTCTCGGGTTTCCTGGAGTCTAGCAACGTCAATGCCGTCGAGGAAATGACCTCGGTGCTGGCGCTGTCCCGTCAGTTCGAACTGCACGTCAAGATGATGAACGCGGCCAAGGAAGGCGATGAAGCCATGGCTCGGGTTTTGCAAATCGGCTAATTACATTTGAACGGGTGCCGTAAAACAGGCGCACGAGGAGAACATTAAATGCTTCCGGCTCTTTGGGTCGCTAAAACCGGCCTGTCCGCCCAGGACACCAACCTCGCGGTCATCTCCAACAACTTGGCCAACGTCTCGACCACCGGCTTCAAGCGTGATCGTGCCGAGTTCCAGGACCTGCTCTACCAGATCAAGCGCCAGCCTGGCGCGCAGTCCACCCAGGACAGCGAGCTGCCTTCGGGCCTGCAGGTCGGTACCGGTGTGCGCATCGTCGGCACCCAGAAGAGCTTCAATGCCGGCAGCCTGCAGACCACTGAAAACCCGCTGGACATGGCGGTCAACGGTCGCGGCTTCTTCCAGATCCTGCAGCCCGACGGCACCGTGTCGTACACGCGCGACGGTACCTTCCACCTGAACTCCGACGGCCAGATCGTCACCGCCAACGGCTTTGCCCTGGAACCGGCCATCGTCGTGCCGCCAGACGCGCAGACGTTCACCGTCGGCAAGGACGGCACCGTGTCGATCACCACCGTCGGCAACCCGGCCGCGCAGGTCATCGGCAACATCCAGACCGCCGACTTCATCAACCCGGCCGGTCTGCAGGCGATCGGTGGCAACCTGTTCCTGGAGACCGCTGCCAGCGGCGCGCCGCAGGTCGGCACCCCAGGCCTGAACGGCTTCGGCACCACCGAGCAGCAGACCCTGGAAGCGTCCAACGTCAGCACCGTCGAAGAGCTGGTGAACATGATCACCACCCAGCGCGCCTACGAGATGAACTCCAAGGTCATCTCCGCCGCCGACAAGATGCTGTCGTTCGTCACCCAGCAGCTGTAACCCCTGGCGGCCCGCCGGGTGCGGGCCGCTGACCATTCGCTCGCTGTTGCAGCGCCTGTTTTGCCTAGAGGTAAGCGTCATGAAACGTCTGTTGTCCGTGTTCGCCCTGGGGGGGGCGGTATCGTTGGCCGGTTGCGTCGCGCCGACGCCCAAGCCCAACGATCCGTACTACGCGCCGGTCCTGCCGCGCACCCCGTTGCCGGCAGCGGCCAACAACGGCTCGATCTACCAGGCCGGTTTCGAGCAGGGCCTGTATACCGATCGCAAGGCGTTTCGGGTCGGTGACATCATCACCATCACCCTCAACGAGCGCACCTCGGCGAGCAAGAACGCAGGTTCCCAGATCCAGAAGAACAGCAAGGCCAACCTCGGTCTGACCTCGCTGTTCGGTACCGTGCCGAACACCAACAACCCGTTGGGCAGTGGCGACCTCACCCTGGAGGCCGGCTACAGCGGTGACCGTTCCACCAAAGGTGACAGCAAGGCCACCCAGGGCAACACCCTGACCGGCTCGATCACCGTCACCGTGGCCGAGGTGCTGCCCAACGGCATTATCGCCGTGCGTGGCGAGAAGTGGATGACCCTGAACACCGGCGAAGAGCTGGTGCGCATTGCTGGCCTGGTGCGCGCCGACGACATTGCCACCGACAACACCGTGCCGTCCACTCGCGTGGCCGACGCGCGCATCACCTATTCGGGCACCGGCTCGTTTGCCGATGCCAGCCAGCCCGGTTGGCTGGACCGCTTCTTCATCAGCCCGCTCTGGCCTTTCTGAGTACGGATGACCATGTTCAACGCTAGGCGGTTGATTGCCGCGACACTACTTCTGTCCTGTGCGTTCGGCGCCCACGCCGAGCGCTTGAAGGATATCGCCAGCATTTCCGGCGTGCGGGCCAACCAGCTGATCGGCTACGGCCTGGTGGTGGGCCTGAACGGTACCGGTGACCAGACCACCCAGACCCCGTTCACCCTGCAGACCTTCAACAACATGCTGTCGCAGTTCGGCATCAAGGTGCCGCCAGGATCGGGCAACGTGCAGTTGAAAAACGTTGCCGCGGTGTCGGTGCATGCCGACCTGCCGGCCTTCGCCAAGCCGGGCCAGGTGATCGACATCACGGTGTCATCGATCGGCAACTCCAAGAGCCTGCGCGGCGGCAGCCTGTTGATGACGCCGCTCAAGGGGATCGACGGCAACGTCTACGCCATCGCCCAGGGCAACCTGGTGGTCGGTGGATTCGACGCCGAAGGCCGTGATGGCTCGAAGATCACCGTCAACGTCCCGTCGGCCGGTCGTATTCCCGGTGGCGCGTCGGTCGAGCGCGCGGTGCCAAGTGGCTTCAACCAGGGCAACAGTCTCACCCTGAACCTCAATCGCCCGGACTTCACCACCGCCAAGCGCATCGTCGACAAGGTCAACGAGCTGCTTGGCCCGGGCGTGGCCCAGGCCGTCGATGGTGGTTCGGTGCGGGTCACCGCGCCGATGGACCCGAGCCAGCGAGTGGACTACCTGTCCATTCTCGAGAACCTGGAGATCGATCCGGGGCAGGCTGTGGCCAAGGTCATCATCAACTCGCGCACCGGCACCATCGTCATCGGCCAGAACGTCAAGGTCTCGCCGGCGGCGGTGACCCACGGCAGCCTGACCGTGACCATCACCGAAGACCCGATCGTCAGCCAGCCGGGGCCGTTCTCCAACGGCCAGACCGCCGTGGTGCCACGCTCGCGGGTCAATGCCGAGCAGGAAGCCAAGCCGATGTTCAAGTTCGGCCCGGGCACCACGCTGGATGAGATCGTCCGCGCGGTGAACCAGGTCGGCGCAGCGCCGAGCGACCTGATGGCGATCCTCGAAGCCCTGAAGCAGGCCGGTGCGTTGCAAGCCGACCTGATCGTGATCTGAGGACGCCAGGGATGAATCCGAAAAGCCTGATCTCCGGCGCGTCCGACAGTGGGGCCTTCACCGACCTCAATCGGTTGAGTTCGCTCAAAGCTGGCGATCGCGACAGCGAGGGCAACATCCGCAAGGTGGCCCAGGAATTCGAGTCGTTGTTCGTCAGCGAGATGCTCAAGGCGTCGCGCAAGGCCACCGATGTGATGGCCGACGAAGACAGCCCGATGAACAGCGACACGGTCAAGCAGTACCGTGACATGTATGACCAGCAACTGGCGGTGAGCATGTCCCGCCAGGGTGGCGGCATTGGCCTGCAGGATGTGCTGGTGCGTCAGCTGAGCAAGCAGAAGCACAGCGTGAACTCCAGCCCATTCCCGCGCACCGACGGTGCCGCTCCGGTGCTCTGGGGCAGTCGCGTGGCCGCGCCGGTGCACGGCGAGCAGCCCGCTGCCGGGCGCAACGACGTCGCTGCCCTCAATTCGCGGCGCCTGGCCTTGCCGGGCAAGCTGACCGACCGATTGCTGGCTGGGATCGTGCCGTCCGCCGCCAGTGCCGGCGCCGCGGGCAGCGACACGGCCCTGCCCAGTCGCAGTGGCCCCACGCTCGCCGGCGTCGCCCGGGGCGACTGGCAACCGGCGCAGGCGTTCGCCGCGCCGCGCGAGGGTGTGCGCATTCTGGGCCGGGCCGTGGCCCAGCCGCCGCTGGCGCCGAGCAAGGCGTTCAGCGACAGCGATGCCTTCGTCGCCACCATGCTGCCGATGGCCGAGCAGGCGGCCAAGCGCATCGGTATCGACCCGCGCTACCTGGTGGCCCAGGCTGCGCTGGAAACTGGTTGGGGCAAGTCGGTCATGCGCAATCCCGACGGCAGTAGCAGCCACAACCTGTTCGGCATCAAGGCCACCGGTAACTGGCAGGGTGGCGAGGCACGGGCGATCACCAGCGAGTTCCGTGGTGGGCAGTTCGTCAAGGAGACGGCGGCGTTCCGTTCCTACGACTCCTACCAGGACAGCTTCCACGATCTGGTCAGCCTGTTGCAGAACAACAACCGCTATAAAGATGCCGTCGGCGCCGCCGATAACCCGGAACAGTTTGCAAGAGAGCTGCAGAAGGCTGGCTACGCGACCGATCCGGACTACGCCCGCAAGATCATCAGCATTGCCCGGCAGCTGCGGCCAACCCAGGAATACGCCATGGCCGGCACTAACACGAATCTATAAGGATTGAAGCATGTCTCTGATCTCGATCGGGCTTTCCGGCCTGAATGCCAGCCAGACCGCGCTGTCCATCACCGGTAACAACATCGCCAACGCGGCCGTCTCGGGTTACTCGCGTCAGCAGACCATCCAGACCACGGGGCCGTCGCACAATATCGGCACGGGCTTCGTCGGCACTGGTACCACGTTGTCGGATGTGCGTCGTATCTACAACGCCTACCTGGACAACCAGCTGCAGACCTCCACCTCGTTGAATACCGATGCGGCGGCGTTCCAGGATCAGATCACCGGCATCGACAAGCTGCTGGCCGAAAGCGACACCGGTATCAGCTCGGTGCTGACCGCGTTCTTCTCGGCCCTGCAGACCGCCTCGGCCAAGCCCAGCGACGTCGCCTCGCGCCAGCTGCTGCTGACCCAGGCGCAGACCCTGAGCAACCGCTTCAATGCCATCTCCAGCCAGATGAGCAAGCAGAACGACAGCATCAACAGCCAGCTGGACACCCTGTCGGGCCAGGTCAACAAGCTGACCTCGAGCATCGCTGATCTCAACAAGCAGATCACCCAGCTGTCGGCCTCCGGTGCCTCACCTAACAACTTGCTCGATGCCCGCAGCGAAGCGGTCCGCCAGCTCAACGAGCTGGTCGGCGTCACCGTGCAGGAGCGTGACGGCAACTACGACGTGTACCTAGGCAACGGCCAGTCGCTGGTCACCGGCAACCGCGCCAACACCCTGACCGCCGTGCCGAGCGCCGCGGACCAGAGCCAGTACAGCCTGCAGATCAACTACCCGACCTTCTCCTCGGATGTCACCTCGGTGGTCACCGGCGGGCAGATCGGTGGCTTGCTGCGCTACCGCAACGACGTGCTCACCCCGTCGATGAACGAGCTGGGACGTGTCGCCCTGGTGGTGGCCGACAGCATCAACAGCCAGCTGGGGCAGGGCCTGGATGCCAACGCGCAGTTCGGCAGCGCGCTGTTCTCCAGCATCAACAGTGCCCTGGCGATCAGCCAGCGCAGCCTGGCCTCCACGAACAACAGTGCAGGCTCCGGCAACCTGGATGTGACCATCGCCAACAGCGGTGCGCTCACCACCTACGACTACGAGGTCAAGTTCACGGGCCCGAACCAGTACAGCGTGCGCCGTTCCGACGGCACCGACATGGGCAACTTCGACCTGACCACCACGCCGCCGCCGGTGATCGACGGTTTCACCTTGAAACTGAACGGTGGCGGCCTGGCCGCTGGCGACACCTTCAAGGTGAGCCCGACCCGTTCGGCGGCAGGCTCCATCAATACCGTGCTCACCGATGCCAACAAGCTCGCCTTCGCCGGGCCGATCAATGGCATTGTGGGTAGTGGCAATACCGGCTCCGGCACCATCACCCAGCCAAACCTGGGAGCCAAGCTGGATATCTATGGTGGCGCCGACACTGCGCTGATCCAAGATTCGATCAAGCATTCCATGCCGGTACGCATGGTGTTCCAGGCCGCCAGCGGAGGTACGCAGGGCTACACCCTGTACGACTCCAAGGGTAACTCCATCGGCACAGGCACCATCGTGCCTGGTCAGGATAACAAGCTGACCATCAATGTGCCGATGCGCGATGCCAGCGGTGCGCCGATCCTCGATGGTAGCGGCAACCCGCGGACCTTCAGCGTCGAGACCACCGTCGGCGGCAGCCCGGCGACCAACGACAGCTTTACCTTTGGCTTCAATGCCGACGGCAAGTCCGATAACCGCAACGCCCAGGCGCTGCTGGGGCTGCAGACCAAATCCACCGTCGGCGTGACCTCCGGCGGCGGCTCCAGCTTCACTTCGGCCTACGCCTCGCTGGTCGAGCGGGTCGGGGCCAAGGCCAACCAGGCCAAAATCGATACCGTTGCGACCAAGGCCGTGCTCGATGCGGCCAAGGAAAGCCGCAACGGGGTTTCCGGTGTCAACCTGGACGATGAGGCAGCCAACCTGATCAAGTTCCAGCACTACTACACCGCGTCGTCGCAGATCATCAAGGCGGCGCAGGAAACCTTCAGCATCCTGATCAACGCATTGTAAGGAGTAGCCATCGTGCGTATTTCCACCGCTCAGTTCTATGAGTCGAGCGCCAGTAGCTACACCAAGAACTTCGCTGACCTGATGAAGAGCAAGACGCAGATCGACAGCGGCGTGCGCATCCAGACTGCCGCCGACGATCCGGTCGGCGCCGCGCGCCTGCTCCTGCTGCAACAGCAGCAAGCGCTGCTCAAGCAATACGACGGCAACATGACCACGGTGAACAACTCGCTGCTGCAGGAAGAGAGCGTGCTGAGCACCATCAACGATGCCATGCAGCGCGCCAGCGAGCTGGCCCTGCGTGCCGGTGGCGCTGGCGTGACCGATGCTGATCGCGTCTCCATCAGCAGCGAGCTCAAGGAGATCGAGGCCAACATCTTCGGCCTGCTCAATTCGCGCGATGCCAACGGCGACTACATGTTCGGTGGCACCAAGACCTCGTCGCCACCCTATGTGCGCAATGCCGATGGCACCTACAGCTACCAAGGCGACCAGACCCAGCTGAGCCTGCAGGTGTCCGACACCCTGAGCCTGGCGACCAACGACACCGGCTTCAGCATCTTCGATTCGGCCAAGAACAAGAGCCGTACCCAGTCCGCCCTGGTGACGCCGCCGGTCGATGACGGCAAGGTCGCGCTCTCGCCGGGCCTGCTGACCTCGAACAACACCTACAACAGCAGCTTCACCGCTGGCCAGCCGTACAAGATCACCTTCACCAGCGCCACCCAGTACACGGTGACCGATGCTCTGGGTAACGACATCACTGCCGAGACGCCCACCAATGGCACCTTCGACAGTAAGGCCGAGGGTGGCAATCGTATCGCGCTGCGCGGCGTCGAGTTCGAGATCACCGCCTCGCTGAAAGAAGGCGATGATGCCAATGCCGTCTTCGCTGGCCGCGAGTTCAGCGTGCAGGCCCGCCCCGATACGCTCACGACCGTGCGTGGTGCCGGCAACCCGTCCAGTGCGCAGGTCACCAGCGGCGCCGTGACCGACCCGGCCGCCTACAGCAGTACCTTCCCGAGTGATGGGGCGGTGATCAAGTTCACCGGTGCCAACACCTACGAGTTCTATGCCCAGCCTTTGACTGCGGACAGCAAACCCGTTGCCAGCGGTACCTTCACCGCGCCGTCGCTGACGGTGGCGGGGGTGACCTACCAGGTATCCGGTACGCCGCAGACGGGTGACCAGTTCGCGGTCAATGCCAACAACCACCAGAACCAGAGCGTGCTGGAGACCATCAGCCAGCTGCGTGCGGCGTTGGATGCGCCGCCAGGCACCTCGGGCGACAATACCGCCATCAAGAACGCCGTAGCCTCGGCTGTGGCCAACCTGGCCAGTGCCCGCGAGCAGGTGGATATCACCCGTGGTTCGATCGGTGCTCGGGGCAACTCGCTCGATATCCAGCGCCAGGAAAACACCAGCCTGAGCACGGCCAACAAGGTCACCCAGGATGCCATCGGCAACACCGACATGGCCGACGCCTCGATCATGCTGACCCTGCAGCAGGCCATGCTCGAAGCTTCCCAGCTGGCCTTCTCGCGTATTTCGCAACTGAGCCTGTTCAACAAGCTCTGATCGCGATCCGCGTCAGGAAAGCCCCGGCCAGCGCCATGCTGCCGGGGCTTTTTCGTGTCTGGCGCGCGGTGGTGGCAGGGGGTTGGCGATAATTGTCTGTGACTAATGAGTCAAATCGTGCATCTTCCCTGTATTCTATGCGGCAGTTGCTGCAGCATTTTGTTACCGGTGCGCAAAGGGCAAGCCTGGTGTCGGCCTGTCCGGGGCGCATTGCCCTCGACCCGGTAGTCGGCGCCCTCAATTCATCGAGTGGCGGTCTTTGGCTGTTTTCATTGGGAAGCCAGAATGATTGGCATCAAAAGCATCGCGAGTTACGTGCCCACCGCTGGCCTGGACAACTACGTCCAGGGTGCGAAGTTCGGCAAGGACGAAGAGTTCATGTTCGGCAAGATCGGCGCCTCCTTCCTGCCGCGCAAGGCCGAGGAGCAGGAAACGTCCGACCTGTGCGTGGAGGCTGCCCGGGCGCTGTTCGCCAACAACCCCGAGCTCGATCCGCAGTCGATCGATGTACTGATCGTGGTCACCCAGAACGGTGACGAAGAAGGCCTGCCGCACACCGCGGCGATCGTCCAGAACAAGCTGGGCCTGTCGACCCGCGTGGCGGCCTTCGACGTGTCGCTGGGCTGCTCGGGTTATGTCTATGGCCTGTACGCCATCAAGGGCTTCATGCAGGCGGCGGGGTTGAAAAACGGCCTGCTGATTACTGCCGACCCGTATTCGAAGATCGTCGATCCGGAAGACCGCAACACCACCATGCTGTTCGGTGACGCCGCCACGGCCACCTGGATGGGCGAGAACGCTGTCTGGCAGCTGGGCGAGGCGCGTTTCGGCACCGATGGCTCGGGTGCCGAGCACCTCAAAGTCAGCGATGGCACCTTCTTCATGAACGGTCGCCAGGTGTTCAACTTCGCCCTGGTCAAGGTGCCGGCGCACCTGCATGAGCTGCTGGCGGCCAGCGGTTTGCAGTCTTCGGACATCGATGCGTTCTGCATCCACCAGGGCAGCGCGGCGATCGTTGATGCCGTGGCACGACGCTTCGAAGAGCAGCATCCGGAGAAGTTCGTCAAGGACATGCTCGAGACCGGCAATACCGTGTCCTCCAGCGTGCCGCTGCTGCTGCAGAAACACATGTTCGACAGCAGCTGGAAGCGCGTGGCCATCAGCGGCTTTGGCGTGGGCCTGTCGTGGGGCTCGGCGATTCTCTATCGCGCCTGAGTCTCGACGATCTCAGAGAAAAACGCCTGGCGTGTCCCGCCAGGCGTTTTTTATGCCTGGGAAATGGGTTCCACAGGGTCCCTGTAGGAGCGTGCTTGCCCCGCGATGGGCTGCAAAGCAGCCCCTGATCGGCAACTGCCAAATCAATAACCCCCTGATTTCATGGGGGTGGCGGGGTGATGGCATTTTTTTTTCGAAAATGCCCTCAAGCAACCCACGCAGACGACGATAACCATTACGAAGGTTCTCTAGGCCATACCCGGCGGATGCCAGGGCCGGAAGCCGCAGTACCCATCCAACGAGGATTTCGTCATGGCTTTAACTGTAAACACCAACATTGCTTCGGTTACTACTCAGGTTAACCTGAACAAGGCCAGCACCGCCCAGACCACTTCGATGCAGCGCCTGTCTTCCGGCCTGCGCATCAACAGCGCCAAAGACGACGCTGCCGGCCTGCAGATCGCCAACCGTCTGACCAGCCAGATCAACGGCCTGGGCCAGGCAGTCAAGAACGCCAACGACGGTATCTCGATCGCCCAGACCGCCGAAGGCGCAATGCAGGCTTCGACCGACATCCTGCAGAAAATGCGTACCCTGGCACTGTCCTCGGCCACTGGCTCCCTGAGCGCCGACGACCGTAAGTCGAACAACGACGAATACCAAGCTCTGACTGCCGAACTGAACCGTATCTCCACCACCACCACCTTTGGTGGCCAGAAGCTGCTGGACGGTTCCTACGGCACCAAGGCCATCCAGGTCGGCGCCAACGCCAACGAAACCATCAACCTGACCCTGGAAAACGTTGCTGCCAGCAACATCGGTTCCCAGCAGGTCAAGAGCCTGGGCGTTGCTCCAAGCAACACCGGTGTTGCCGGTGGCCTGATCAACGTAACCGGTAACGGCCAGACCGCTGCGGTCACCATCGCTGCTGGCGCTTCCGCCAAGACCATCGCCAGCCAGCTGAACGGTGCCATTGGTGGCCTGAGCGCTACCGCCAGCACCGAAGCTCAGTTCGTTGTCGGCGCCGGTGCTGCTACCGCTCCTGCTACCTTCGACATGACCGTTGGCGGCCAGACCACCAAGTTCGTCGGCGTCAAAGACACCGCCAACCTGGCTGACCAGCTGAAGTCGAACGCTGCCAAACTGGGCATCAGCGTCAACTACGACGAAGCCAAAGGCACCCTGTCGGTCAAGTCCGACACCGGTGAGAACATCTCGTTCGCCAACTCCACCGCTGCCGGTACCATCACTGTTGCAACCAAGGACGGCTCGGGCACCTACGGTGCTGGCGTCGCTCTGGCTGACGGCCTGATCGCCACTGGCGCTGTGAACCTGGACTCGGCCAAGGGCTACGCTCTGAGCGGCGCTGGTGTTACCGGCCTGTTCAACGCCGGTACCGACGCTTCGTCGGTCAAGACCACCATCGCCAACACCGACGTCACCGACGCCACCAAGGCTCAGAACGCCCTGGCCGTCATCGACAAGGCCATTGGTTCGATCGACAGCGTCCGTTCGGGCCTGGGTGCTACCCAGAACCGTCTGACCACCACCGTCGACAACCTGCAGAACATCCAGAAGAACTCCACCGCTGCCCGCTCCACCGTGCAGGACGTGGACTTCGCTTCGGAAACTGCAGAGCTGACCAAGCAGCAGACCCTGCAGCAGGCTTCCACCGCGATCCTGTCGCAGGCCAACCAGCTGCCATCCTCGGTCCTGAAACTGCTCCAGTAATTCAGGCGCCTGAGTAAGAGGTGGAAGGGCGCGTTTACGTGCCCTTTCGCTTTTTTGACATGAGGAGTTCGAAGCATGGACATGAGTGTCAAGCTGAACCAGGTGTATCCTCCGGTGCTGCCTCAGGCAGTGACGACTGCCAAGGACCCACTGGTGCCTGCCAAGGTGCCGGAAGCCGCGGCCGTCGATGACAAGCCGCACACCCGCGAGGACCTGGAGAAGGCGGTTGGCGAGATCCGCGATTTCGTCCAGTCGAGCCAGCGCAAGCTGGATTTTTCAATCGATGATTCCACCGGCCGGGTCGTGGTCAAGGTGATCGCCACCGAATCCGGTGATGTGATCCGCCAACTCCCGTCGGAAACGGCGCTGAAGCTGGCACAAAGCCTCAGCGAAGCTGGCAGCCTGCTGTTTGATGGCAAGGCGTAAGCTGGCATGATTTTTGTTGCTGTCGGTCATTTGCGGCGTGTAGTCGTCAAGGACCCGGCAGCTACCGAACAAGGAGAGCAATGATGGCAGGTTCAACAGTCAGCGGTATCGGTTCGGGCATCGATACCCAGGCGATTGTGAAGTCCCTGGTGGACGCGCAGAAGGCGCCGAAACAGGCACAGATCAACACCCAGACACTGAAGGCAACCACCACGTTGTCCTCTATCGGCAAGATCCAGGCGGCCCTGGATGCCTTCCGTGGTGCGTTGACCAGCATGACCAACGACAACAGCTTCGGTGGTCTGGCGTTGAAGTCGTCGGATGAGAAGGTTGCGACCATCACGGCGGGCGCAGGCGCGGCCACTGGTTCGTTCAACCTGGTTGTGACCCAGCTGGCATCGGCTTCCAAGGTGTCCACCAAGGTTTATGCCGGCGGCGCGGGCACCGTGGTCAACCCTGGCACCACTGCGACCAAGCTGACCATTACCCAGAATGGCAAGGACCACGACGTCAGCATCCCGCCGGGCGCCACGCTGCAGCAGGTGCGCGAGACGATCAACAGTCAGTTCGGTACCGCAGGTCTGAGTGCCAACATTCTGACCGACGCGTCGGGTTCGCGTCTCGTCGTTACCTCCAGCAAGATGGGGGTAGGTTCCGATATTACGCTGTCGGGTAACTCGGGTCTCGACACTGGCTACACCGTTGTAGATCCGCCAAAGAATGCCCAATACAAACTCGATGGCATTTCCATGGAGTCAAAGAGTAACGACATCAGCGACGCGGTAAGCGGTTTGAACATCAAGCTGGTCGGGCTTTCGCCAACGGCGACAGGGGCGTCCGCACCTACGGTGACGACCCTTTCGCTGAGTACGAGCACCACCGCGCTGAAGTCGGGCCTGAAAGGTTTCATCGATACCTATAACGCGCTGATCAAGGCTGTTAACGCCGAGACCAAGGTAACCAAGAACGCCGACGGCACCGTGACTCCCGCCGCGCTCACCGGCGACGCATCCATGCGCGCGCTGATGTCATCGATCCGCGAAGAAATGAACACGCTTTCCGGCAACGGCACGATGAAGTCGCTCGCCGCCTTTGGCGTCACCTCATCCCAGGATGGCGGCACGCTCAGCCTGGACGACAAGAAGTGGGACAAGGCCGCGGCCACCAACGCCGCCGACCTGACCAGCATCTTCAACGGCAAGAATGGCCTGCTGGCGCGCCTGCAGACCGCGACCGAACCGTATGCCAAGGCATCCACCGGCACCCTGGCAGAGCGCTCCAAGGCGCTGAGCGAGAGCCTGACCAAGCTCAAGACCGAGCAGGATACCCTGGATACGCGTATGGAAGCCCTGCGCGTCAGCCTGCAGGACAAGTACAACAACATGGATACTCTGGTCGCTCAACTGCGTCAGCAGCAGAGTAACGTGCTGGGCACGCTCAACGCACTGAACAACGCCAAGAACGACAAATAATCCGTGAAGGTCCCGTGAAGTCCGGGCATGATGTCCGGCTTCACGCCGGCGGCAGGTAAAGTTTACCGCCGTCGGCCCGATACAAGGACTATGAAACCAGTCGTTTTTGCCCGCTACGAGGTCGCAAGATGAATCCCATGAGAGCCCTTCGGCAGTACCAGAAGGTCAATTCCCATGCCCAGATTTCCGAAGCAACGCCCCATCGCCTGGTGCAGATGCTGATGGAGGGTGGGCTCGATCGCATGGCCCAGGCCAAAGGTGCGCTGGCCCGCGGCGATATCGCCGAAAAAGGCCTGATGCTGGGCAAGGCCATCGACATCATCATCGGCCTGAACGACGGCCTGGATGCGCAGAAGAGCGCGGACCCTGCCTACATCGAGCAGCTGTCGAGCCTCTACGCCTACATGACCAATCGCCTGATGCAGGCCAATATCGACAACGACCCGGCGATCATCGACGAGGTCGCGCAATTGCTGATCACCGTCAAGAGCGGCTGGGACGCGATCGCAGAAGCGCAACAAGCCGGCTGAGCCGGGCAGGGAGAGCAAGGTGAGCAGCGAACTGCAACGATTCGACGAGACCCGCGACGCACTGCTGAACGCCCTGAGTGCCAAGGACTGGGATGCCATCGGCAGGCTCGACGAGAGCTGCCGCACCTGCATCGACGACATGCTCGGCGCGCCAGCGCTGGATGAAGAGCTGGTCAAGGAGCGCTTGGAAGGGTTGTTGCAGGTCTATCGCGAACTGCTCGACGCGACCATCGGCGAGCGCCAGGCCATCGCCGATGAAATGACCCAGATCAATCAAGCAAAGAATGCGTCGAAGGTTTACCATTTGTTCAGTTAATATGCACCGGACTGAGCAAAAGGCGCCATAAATTTGACTGTGCAGGCCTTTTTGACTTTACTAGTGGCTGTTTTCGAAATTCAGACGTCCGAACACTGACCATTCAGTCGGAATGATGTCGTGCACGCCCTCCGGGCGCCGATATGACTAGGGAAGTTGCTATTGCATGTGGCGTGAAACCAAGATTCTCCTGATCGATGACGACAGCGAACGCCGCCGCGATCTGGCGGTGGTCCTGAATTTTCTCGGCGAAGATAACCTCTCCTGTTCCAGCGGCGACTGGCAGCAGGTGGTCGAGGGTTTGTCTTCCAGTCGCGAAGTCCTGTGCGTCCTGATCGGGACCGTGAATGCTCCGGCCAATGTGCTGGGGCTCCTTAAGACAGTGGTCGGGTGGGATGAGTTCCTTCCGGTTCTGCTTTTGGGTGAAATTTCTTCCGCGGAGTTCCCCGAGGACCTGCGTCGGCGCGTGCTCTCCAATCTCGAGATGCCGCCGAGCTACAGCCAGTTGCTCGACTCCCTGCACCGTGCCCAGGTCTACCGCGAGATGTATGACCAGGCCCGTGAGCGTGGTCGTCAGCGCGAGCCCAATCTGTTCCGTAGCCTGGTGGGCACCAGCCGTGCCATCCAGCATGTGCGGCAGATGATGCAGCAGGTCGCCGACACCGATGCCAGCGTGCTGATCCTCGGCGAGTCCGGCACCGGCAAGGAGGTGGTGGCGCGCAACCTGCACTACCACTCCAAGCGCCGCGAGGCACCGTTCGTGCCGGTCAACTGCGGGGCGATTCCGGCGGAATTGCTCGAGAGCGAACTGTTCGGCCACGAGAAGGGCGCATTCACCGGGGCGATCACCAGCCGTGCCGGGCGGTTCGAACTGGCCAACGGCGGCACGCTGTTCCTCGACGAGATCGGCGACATGCCGCTGCCGATGCAGGTCAAGCTGCTGCGTGTCCTGCAGGAGCGCACCTTCGAGCGGGTCGGCAGCAACAAGACCCAGAGCATCGACGTGCGCATCATCGCCGCGACGCACAAGAACCTCGAGACCATGATCGAGGACGGGACCTTCCGCGAAGACCTGTATTACCGGCTGAACGTGTTCCCTATCGAGATGGCGCCATTGCGTGAGCGGGTGGAAGACATTCCGCTGCTGATGAACGAGCTGATCTCGCGTATGGAGCACGAGAAACGCGGTTCGATCCGCTTCAACTCCGCATCGATCATGTCGTTGTGCCGTCACGGCTGGCCGGGCAACGTCCGTGAGCTGGCCAACCTGGTGGAGCGCATGGCGATCATGCATCCGTACGGGGTGATTGGCGTGGCGGAACTGCCGAAGAAGTTCCGCTACGTGGATGACGAAGACGAGCAGTTGGTCGACAGCTTGCGTTCCGATCTCGAGGAGCGCGTGGCGATCAACGGGCATGCGCCGAACTTCGCCAGCCATGCCATGCTGCCGCCCGAAGGGTTGGATTTGAAGGACTATCTTGGCAGCCTGGAGCAGGGGCTGATCCAGCAGGCGCTGGACGATGCCAATGGCATCGTCGCCCGGGCCGCCGAGCGCCTGCGCATCCGCCGCACCACGCTGGTGGAGAAGATGCGCAAGTACGGCATGAGCCGCCAGGGTGGCGAGGAGCAGGCGGACGACTGATCCCGCCGGGTTTTGGCGCAATGGCCGGGTGCTTGACAACCCCGGTCATTGCGCTCGGTCAACAAGCCCACAGCTGATTGCCCCCATCTCCGGCACGGCTATTGCTACACCGCTGGCAACATACCGTTTTTATGACGGTCAGCCATGCGAGAGAGCACGATGCCCCAGGCCGCCCACCGTTCCCATTCCTCCGATCCGCGAGGACACACCCCGCTCGAGCAGGAAAGCCGGCAGGGTCTCGAGCAGGCGTTCGCCCTGTTCGACCAGGTTTCCAGCCAGCTCAGCCAGTCCTACAACATGCTTGAGACGCGCGTCAGCGAGCTCAAGGGCGAACTGGCAGTGGTCAGCGCCCAGCGCATGGCCGAACTGGACGAAAAGGAGCGCCTGGCCAACCGCCTGCAGAACCTGCTGGACCTGCTGCCGGGCGGGGTGATCGTGATCGATGGCGAGGGCTATGTGCGCGAGGCCAATCCGGCGGCTTGCGAGTTGCTGGGCGAGCCGCTGGTCGGTGTGCTCTGGCGGCATGTGATCGCCCGCAGTTTCGCGCCGCGTGAGGATGACGGCCACGAGGTCTCGCTGCGTGACGGACGCCGTCTGTCCATTGCCACGCGTTCCCTCGATGCCGAGCCCGGCCAGTTGGTGCTGCTCAATGACCTGACCGAAACCCGGCGCCTGCAGGACCAGTTGGCGCGCCACGAGCGCCTGTCGTCACTGGGGCGCATGGTCGCGTCCCTGGCCCACCAGATCCGTACGCCACTCTCGGCGGCGATGCTGTATGCCGGTCACCTGGCCGACCCGCAGCAGGCGCTGGCGGAGGAGACCCGTCAGCGTTTCGCCGGCAACCTCAAGGAACGCCTGCACGAGCTGGAGCATCAGGTGCGCGACATGCTGGTGTTCGCCCGCGGCGAGTTGCCCCTGAGCGACCGCATCAGCCCGAAAGCGCTGTTCCAGGCGTTGCAGCAGGCGGCCCATGCCCATGTCCAGGGGCATGCCGTGCGCTGGCAGTGCGACAGTCATCTTGGCGATTTGCTGTGCAACCGCGACACCCTGGTTGGCGCGCTGCTCAACCTGATCGAAAACGCCCTGCAGGCCAGTCATGAGCCGGCGCGAATCAAGGTCCATCTGTCCCGTCGCGACGATAGCCTGCGCATCTGCGTGAGTGATGCCGGCAGCGGCATCGACGCGCAACTGCTGACGCGTCTTGGCGAACCGTTCCTGACCACCAAGGCTACCGGCACCGGCCTGGGGCTGGCAGTGGTTCAGGCCGTGGTGCGGGCGCACCGTGGCACGCTGGGCCTGCGCTCCAAGCCTGGGCGTGGCACCTGTGTCACCGTGGTGTTGCCGCTGATCGACAGCCGGCTGGAGGCAGGTCAATGAGTGTCAAGGTTCTGCTGGTGGAGGACGATCGGGTCCTGCGCCAGGCGCTGGCCGATACCTTGGAAATCGGCGGCTTCTGCCTGCGCGCCGTCGGCAGCGCCGAAGACGCCTTGCTGGCGGTGACCGAGGAGTCGTTCAGTCTGGTGGTCAGCGACGTGAACATGCCGGGCATGGATGGTCACCAGCTGTTGGCGCAGCTGCGCCGCAACCACCCGCAACTCCCGGTGCTGCTGATGACCGCCCATGCGGCGGTTGAGCGGGCCGTTGAGGCCATGCGCCAAGGGGCTGTCGACTATCTGGTCAAGCCCTTCGAGCCCAAGGCGTTGATCAGCCTGGTGGCGCGGCATGCCGTCGGTGCCGGTGCGTCAGCGGGCGAGGAGGGGCCGGTGGCTTGCGAGCCTGCAAGTCGGCAATTGCTGGAATTGGCAGCCAGGGTCGCGCAAAGCGATTCAACGGTGTTGATTTCCGGTGAGTCGGGGACTGGCAAGGAGGTGCTGGCGCGCTATATCCATCAGCAGTCGCGGCGCGTGGACCAGCCGTTCGTGGCGATCAACTGCGCGGCGATCCCGGACAACATGCTTGAGGCGACACTGTTCGGTCACGAGAAGGGGGCGTTCACCGGCGCCATCGCCGCCCAGGCCGGCAAGTTCGAGCAGGCCGACGGCGGCACCCTGCTGCTCGACGAGATTTCCGAGATGCCGCTGGGCCTGCAGGCCAAGCTGCTGCGCGTGCTGCAGGAGCGTGAGGTCGAGCGCGTCGGTGGGCGCAAGCCCATCGCCCTGGATATCCGCATTCTCGCCACGACCAACCGCGACCTGGCGGGTGAAGTGGCGGCCGGGCGCTTCCGAGAAGACCTGTACTACCGTCTTTCGGTTTTCCCCATGGCTTGGCGGGCGCTGCGTGAGCGTCCAGCCGATATCGTGCCGTTGGCCGAGCGTTTGCTGGCGCGCCATGCGCAGAAAATGCGCCATGCCCAGGTGCGCTTGTCCGCCGAAGCGCGGGCGTGCCTGCAAGCCTACGCCTGGCCGGGCAATGTGCGTGAACTGGATAACGCCATACAGCGGGCGCTGATCCTCCAGCAGGGGGGCGTCATCGAGGCGGCGGATTTCTGTCTGGCTGGCGCCATTCCATTGTCGGTGCCGAAAATTGCCACTATTGAGCCATTATCTGTCGAGCCGGCTGCCGAGGTCGGTGGGCTGGGCGACGACATGCGTCGTCACGAGTTCCAGATGATCATCGACACCCTGCGCGCCGAGCGCGGGCGTCGAAAGGAGGCTGCCGAGCGTCTCGGGATCAGTCCACGCACCTTGCGCTACAAGCTGGCGCAGATGCGTGACGCTGGTCTGGATGTCGAGGCCAGCCTGTTTGGTTGATACGTCGTTTTGAATGTTTTTCGGGTTGGCTGGCACTCCTCTTGCTAGCACCAACCCATTCGCTGCATGAGTGTCAAAAAAAGTGCGGCAGCCGGAGAGAGAAGTCCATGACCCAAGGTGTTGAATTCAATCGTCTGATGTTGGACATGCGCGCCATGCAGGCCGAAGCCATGTCCCAGCCCAAGGTTGCCGCCGCGCCTGAGCTGGCGCCCGGCCAGAGCAGCTTCGCCGACATGCTCGGCCAGGCCATTGGCAAGGTGCATGAAACGCAACAGGCTTCCTCCCAGCTGGCTAACGCCTTCGAGATCGGCAAGAGCGGTGTCGACCTGACCGATGTGATGATCGCCTCGCAGAAGGCTTCGGTGTCGTTCCAGGCCCTGACCCAGGTACGCAATAAACTGGTACAGGCGTACCAGGACATCATGCAGATGCCGGTATAAGGGCGAGAGTGAGTCATGGCCGAAGCAGTCGTCGATAACGCCCCCGCCAAGAGTGGCCCGCCAGCAGCCAAGCCGCCGCTGTTCGGCATGGCATTTCTGGAAAACATCTCGCAGATGCCCATGCTGCGTCAGGTCGGCCTGCTGGTCGGGCTGGCCGCCAGCGTGGCCATCGGCTTCGCCGTGGTGCTCTGGTCGCAGCAGCCGGACTACCGGCCGCTGTACGGCAGCTTGGCGGGCATGGACACCAAGCAGGTGGTGGACGCGCTGGCTTCAGCCGATATTCCCTATAAGGTTGAGCCGAACTCCGGCGCCCTGCTGGTCAAGGCCGACGACCTCTCCCGTGCGCGCCTGAAACTGGCCGCCGCCGGTGTGGCGCCAAGCGACGGTAATGTTGGCTTCGAGCTGCTCGACAAGGAGCAGGGCCTGGGCACCAGCCAGTTCATGGAAGCCACCCGCTACCGCCGCGGCCTTGAAGGCGAGCTGGCGCGCACCGTGTCGAGCCTGAACAACGTCAAGGCCGCCCGCGTGCACCTGGCGATCCCGAAAAGCTCGGTGTTCGTGCGTGACGAGCGCAAGCCCAGCGCCTCGGTGCTGGTCGAGCTGTACCCGGGCCGCAGCCTGGAAGCCGGCCAGGTCATGGCCATCGTCAACCTCGTGGCCACCAGCGTTCCGGAGCTGGACAAGTCCCAGGTGACCGTGGTCGACCAGAAGGGCAATCTGCTTTCCGATCAGTTGCAGGACACCGCCCTGACCATGGCGGGCAAGCAGTTCGACTACAGCCGCCGCATGGAAGGCATGCTCACCCAGCGCGTGCACAATATCCTGCAGCCGGTGCTGGGCAACGACCGCTACAAGGCCGAAGTGTCGACCGACGTCGACTTTAGCGCCGTCGAGTCTACCTCCGAGCAGTTCAACCCTGACCAGCCTGCGCTGCGCAGCGAGCAGTCGGTCAACGAACAGCGTGCCAGCAGCCAGGGGCCGCAAGGTGTGCCGGGGGCCCTGAGCAACCAGCCGCCGGCCGGCGCCTCCGCGCCCGAAAACGCCAAGGCCGCCGCCACGCCGGCCGGTGCCATCCAGCCCGGCCAGCCGCTGGTGGACGCCAACGGCCAGCAGATCATGGACCCGGCCACCGGCCAGCCGATGCTCGCGCCGTACCCGAGCGACAAGCGTCAGCAGAGTACCAAGAACTTCGAGCTCGACCGCTCCATCAGCCACACCCGTCAGCAGCAAGGTCGCCTGACCCGTCTGTCGGTGGCCGTGGTGGTGGATGACCAGGTCAAGCTCGACGCCGCCACTGGCGAAGCCACCCGCACCCCGTGGGGCGCAGAGGACCTGGCGCGCTTCACCCGCCTGGTGCAGGACGCGGTGGGCTTCGATGCCAGCCGTGGCGACAGCGTCACCGTGATCAACGTGCCGTTCGCCGCCGACCGTGGCGACGAACTGGTCGACATTCCGTTCTACTCGCAGCCGTGGTTCTGGGACATCGTCAAGCAGGTGCTGGGCGTGCTGTTCATCCTGGTGCTGGTGTTCGGCGTGCTGCGTCCGGTGCTCAACAACATCACAGGTGGCGGCAAGCAGGCTGCCACGGACAGCGACATGGAGCTGGGCGGCATGATCGGTCTGGATGGCGAACTGGCCAACGACCGCGTCAGCCTGGGTGGCCCGACAAGTATTCTGTTGCCGAGCCCGAGCGAGGGTTACGAGGCACAGCTCAACGCAATCAAGGGCCTGGTGGCCGAAGACCCGGGCCGCGTGGCCCAGGTCGTGAAAGAGTGGATCAACGCCGATGAGTGACAATCGAGCCATTACCGCCAAGCTGAGCCGCGTCGACAAGGCGGCCATCCTCCTGCTCTCGCTCGGCGAGACCGATGCCGCGCAGGTCCTGCGCCACATGGGCCCCAAGGAAGTGCAGCGGGTCGGTGTGGCCATGGCGCAGATGGGCAACGTCCATCGCGAGCAGGTCGAGCAGGTGATGAGCGAGTTCGTCGAGATCGTCGGCGACCAGACCAGCCTGGGCGTCGGTTCCGACGGCTACATCCGCAAGATGCTCAACCAGGCCCTCGGCGAGGACAAGGCCAACGGCCTGATCGACCGTATCCTGCTCGGTGGCAACACCAGCGGCCTGGACAGCCTCAAGTGGATGGAGCCGCGCGCCGTGGCCGACGTCATCCGCTACGAGCACCCGCAGATCCAGGCCATCGTGGTCGCTTACCTCGACCCCGACCAGGCCGGTGAAGTGCTGAGCAACTTCGACCACAAGGTGCGCCTGGACATCGTCCTGCGCGTATCGTCGCTCAACACCGTGCAGCCAGCGGCGCTCAAGGAACTCAACCAGATCCTCGAGAAGCAGTTCTCCGGCAACTCCAATGCCGCGCGCACCACACTGGGCGGCATCAAGCGCGCCGCCGACATCATGAACTTCCTCGACAGCTCCGTGGAAGGCGCGCTCATGGACGCGATCCGCGAGATCGACAGCGACCTGTCGGAGCAGATCGAAGACCTGATGTTCGTCTTCAACAACTTGGCCGACGTCGACGACCGTGGCATCCAGGCGCTGCTGCGCGAGGTGTCCTCCGATGTGCTGGTGGTGTCGCTCAAGGGTGCCGACGAGCGGGTCAAGGACAAGATCTTCAAGAACATGTCCAAGCGTGCCTCGGAGCTGCTGCGCGACGACCTGGAGGCCAAGGGGCCGGTGCGGGTCAGCGACGTGGAGACGGCGCAGAAGGAAATCCTCACCATCGCCCGCCGTATGGCCGAAGCCGGCGAGATCGTGCTGGGCGGCAAGGGCGCCGAGGAAATGATCTGATCGGTGGGGCGCGCGCGTTCTACTGTAGGATCGACCTTGTGTCGCGAAAGGGCAGCAAGGCTGCCCCGACAGCTTGCGGTGACATCGAGATCGTGGGGCTGCTTTGCAGCCCTTTCGCGACACAAGGCCGCTCCTACAGGGGCGCATTGGTTGCAGATGGCTTTTGAGTACCTGAAAACATGTCCACCACCGAACACCCCAGCGACCTGATCCGTGCCCGCGACCTCGAGGGTGTGGACGTGTGGGCGCTGCCCAGCTTCGATCCCGAGCCTGAGCCGGAACCCGAGCCTGAGCCGGAAGTCATCGAGGAGGAAGTCGAAGAAGTGCCGCTGGAGGAAGTCCAGCCACTGACCCTCGAGGAACTCGAGGCCATCCGTCAGGAGGCCTACAACGAAGGCTTCGCCACCGGCGAGCGCGAAGGCTTCCACAGCACTCAACTGAAGGTTCGACAGGAAGCCGAAGTGGCCCTGGCGGCCAAGCTGGCCAGCCTGGAACAAATCATGAGCCACCTGCTCGAGCCCATTGCCGAGCAGGATACGCAGATCGAGAAAGCCCTGGTGCAGCTGGTCGCCGGCATGACCCGCCAGGTCATTGGTCGTGAGCTGCGCAGCGACTCGAGCCAGATCACCCACGTGCTTCGTGAGGCGTTGAAGCTGCTGCCGATGGGCGCCGACAACATCCGTATCCACCTCAACCCGCAGGACTTCGAGCTGGCAAAGGCCTTGCGCGAGCGTCACGAGGAGAGCTGGAAGCTGCTCGAGGACGAGTCGCTGTTGCCGGGGGGCTGTCGGATCGAGACCGCTCACAGCCGGATCGACGCGACCATGGAAACCCGTATCGAGAAGGCTGTGGCGCAACTGTTCGACCAGTCCCACGACCAGGCCCTGCATCCTGCTTCGCCGGATATTTCCGTCGAACTGGACGTGCCGGCGGGTGAAACCGATGCGCCTTGACCGTACCAGCTTCGGCAAGCGCCTGGAGGGCTACGCCGATGCGGTGAAGCTGCCCGACCAGCCGATCGTCGAAGGGCGCCTGCTGCGCATGGTCGGCCTCACCCTCGAGGCCGAGGGCCTACGCGCGGCGGTGGGCAGCCGTTGCCTGGTGATCAATGACGACAGCTACCACCCGGTGCAGGTCGAGGCCGAAGTCATGGGCTTTGCCGGCAGCAAGGTGTTCCTGATGCCGGTCGGCAGCATCGTTGGCCTGGCCCCGGGTGCCCGCGTGGTGCCGCTGGACGACAGTGGTCGCCTGCCGATGGGCATGAGCATGCTCGGTCGGGTGCTCGACGGCGCCGGTCGCGCGCTGGACGGCAAGGGCGGGATGAAGGCCGAGGACTGGGTGCCGATGGACGGCCCTATCATCAACCCGCTCAACCGTGATCCGATCAGCCAGCCGCTGGATGTCGGTATCCGCAGCATCAACGGCTTGCTCACGGTCGGTCGTGGCCAGCGCCTGGGTCTGTTCGCCGGTACCGGCGTCGGTAAGTCGGTATTGCTGGGCATGATGACCCGCTTCACCGAGGCCGAAATCATCGTGGTCGGCCTGATCGGTGAGCGGGGCCGCGAAGTGAAGGAGTTCATCGAGCACATCCTCGGCGAGGAAGGGCTCAAGCGCTCGGTGGTGGTGGCCTCGCCAGCGGACGACGCGCCGTTGATGCGTCTGCGTGCGGCGATGTACTGCACGCGCATTGCCGAGTATTTCCGCGACAAGGGTAAGAATGTCCTGCTGCTGATGGATTCGCTGACCCGTTTCGCCCAGGCCCAGCGTGAGATCGCCCTGGCCATCGGCGAGCCGCCCGCCACCCGGGGTTATCCGCCTTCGGTGTTCGCCAAGCTGCCCAAGCTGGTGGAGCGGGCCGGTAATGGCGAGCCGGGCGGTGGCTCGATCACCGCGTTCTACACCGTACTGTCCGAGGGTGATGACCAGCAGGACCCGATCGCCGACTCGGCGCGGGGCGTGCTAGACGGTCACTTCGTGCTGTCCCGGCGCTTGGCCGAGGAAGGGCACTACCCGGCCATCGACATCGAGGCCTCGATCAGCCGGGTCATGCCCCAGGTGGTCGATCCCGATCACCTGCGTCAGGCGCAGAAATTCAAGCAGCTGTGGTCGCGCCTGTCGCAGAGCCGCGACCTGATCAGTGTCGGCGCCTATGTGGCCGGTGGTGATCCGGAAACCGACCTGGCCATCGCCCTGCAACCCAAACTGGTGGATTTCCTGCGCCAACGTCTGGATGAGAATGTCGGCATGGCGCAGAGCCGTGAAGAACTGGCCGCGGTGTTCGCGCCGCCAGCGGGCTGATAGATCATGGCCCAGCCCAGCCGAGCGGCACGCCTGGTGCCGGTGGTGGAAATGGCCGAAGAGGCCGAGCGCAAGGCCGCCCAGCGCCTGGGGCATTTCCAGAAGCTGCTCAGCGATGCCCAGGCCAAGCAGGCCGAGCTCGAGAGTTTTCGCGAGGCCTATCAGCAGCAATGGATCAATCGCGGCAGCCAGGGTGTCGACGGCAACTGGCTGGTCAACTACCAGCGTTTCCTCGGGCAGCTGGAAACGGCAATGACCCAGCAGCGCCAGAGCATGGCCTGGCACCAGAACAACCTGAACAACGCCCGCAACACCTGGCAGCAGGCTTATGCCCGCGTCGAAGGGCTGCGCAAGCTGGTCCAGCGTTATCTGGACGAAGCGCGCCGTGCCGAGGACAAGCGCGAGCAGAAGCTGCTCGACGAGCTGTCCCAACGCCTGCCACGCCAGGGTCACCCCTGATCGACCTGACTGGCGCTCGTCGCCAGCGCCTGCTAAACCTTCAGAAGCCGCATTCGCCATCATCGAAGGAATCGCTCGCATGGCAGTCGAAACTGATTTTTCACAGGACGGGAAAAAGCTGACGATCAAGGTCAAGGGGCGTTTTGATTTCGGCAAGCATCAGGAATTCAGGAATGCCTACGAGCATCAGCGTCCGCGCCCGGATTCCGTGGTGGTCGATTTGAAGGAAGCCACGTATCTCGACAGCTCGGCGCTGGGCATGTTGCTGTTGCTGCGCGACCATGTCGGCGGCGAGGACTCGGATATCCGTGTGGTCCATGCCAGCCCTGATGTGCGCAAGATCCTGGCGATCTCCAACTTCGAAAAGCTGTTCGACATCAGTTGAGCCTGGCCATGGCCGCCGATCAGCCGTTGACCGTGCTGGTGGCCGAGGACGGCGCCGCGGACAGGTTGTTGCTGGCGCAGATCGTCCGCCGCCAGGGGCACGTGGTGGTCACCGCCGAGAATGGCGAGCAGGCGGTGGCGCTGTTCGCCGAGCGACGACCGCAGCTGGTGCTGCTCGATGCGCTGATGCCGGTGATGGATGGTTTCGAGGCGGCGCGGCGGATCAAGGCGCTGGCGGGCGAGGCGTTGGTGCCGATCATCTTCCTGACCTCGCTCAATGAAGAGCAGGGGCTGGTGCGTTGCCTGGAGGCCGGTGGCGACGACTTCATGGCCAAGCCCTACAGTGCCGTCATCCTGGCGGCGAAGATCCGCGCCATGGACCGTTTGCGTCGCCTGCAGGCAACGGTGCTGGAGCAGCGCGACCAGATCGCCCGCCATCACCATCACCTGCTCAACGAACAGCGGGTGGCCAAGGCGGTGTTCGACAAGGTCGCCCACTCCGGCTGCCTGAGTGCTGCGAATATCCGTTACCTGCAGTCGCCCTATGCGTTGTTCAACGGCGACCTGTTGCTGGCGGCGTATACGCCTTCGGGCGACATGCATGTGCTACTGGGTGACTTCACCGGTCATGGCTTGCCGGCCGCGGTCGGCGCCATGCCATTGGCGGAAGTGTTCTATGGCATGACTGCCAAGGGCTATGGCCTGGTCGAAACCCTGCGGGAGATGAACGCCAAGCTCAAGCGCATCCTGCCCGTGGATATGTTCTGTTGCGCGCTGTTGCTCAACCTGAGTTACCAGCGAGGGACGGTGGAGCTCTGGAACGGTGGCATGCCGGATGGATATCGTTTGTCGTCGCAAGGCGAGGTGCTGGGTGTCCTCCCTTCGCGCCACTTGCCGCTGGGAATCCTTTCGCCCGAACAGTTCGACGATGCTACCGAGGTGATGCCGCTTGCGGTGGGAGAGCGGTTGTTCCTGCTGTCAGACGGCGTCGTTGATACGGCTGATGAGCAGGACTGCCTGTTTGGCGTGGAGCGCCTGCGCGAGGTGCTGGCGGCCAACCACGATCCGGCGGTGTTGTTCGACGAGCTTATGCAGGCGCTGGCGGGATTCGGTGGTCAGTCTCGTGACGATATCAGCCTGTGCGATATCCGCATGCTGGGCCCCGAGCCTGTCGCGCCGCAGGCGGTGGTGTACTCCGACAGTGGTCGTTCCAGCCCACTGGACTGGTCGATGCAGTTCGAGTTGCGGGGCGAGAGCCTGGGTCGCTTCAACCCGGTGCCATATCTGGTACAGCTGTTGCAGGAGATTCATGGGCTCAGGCCTAGCAGCGGCAAGTTGCACAGTGTGCTGAGCGAGCTGTATGCCAATGCGCTGGAGCATGGCGTGCTGGGGTTGGACTCGGCGCTCAAGTGCGACGCCGACGGCTTCGCCGAGTACTATCGCCAGCGCGCCGAGCGTCTGGGACGCGAGGTGCATGGCAGCGTCGGCATTGCCCTGCGGGTGGAACCTCAAGGTGCGGGCGGGCGTCTGACCATCGAGGTTCGCGACAGCGGCGCAGGCTTCGATGTGGCGCGCTTGCCGCTCGACAGGCCGTGTGGGCACGGGTTCAGTGGGCGCGGAGTGAGCCTGGTGCGGCGGCTGGCGGAAAATGCCCAGTGGCTGGAAGGTGGCCGTCTGGCGCGCGTGGAGTTTCAATGGTGAGCCGGTTTGCGCGGCTTGATCAGGGAGTGAACAAGTGGTGGACATGCATATCGATCAGAGGGTGCTGAGTGACTTGCGGGAGGTCATGGAAGATGGCTACCTGCAGTTGCTGGAAACCTTCCTCGAAGACTCCGAGCGACGCCTGAGCCAGCTGCACGAGGCCAAGGACGCCGAAGAGCTGGGCCTGGCCGCGCACAGCTTCAAGGGCAGCAGCAGCAACATGGGCGCCGTTGGACTGGCCGAGCTGTGCCGGGAGTTGGAGGAGCGGGTCCGCCAGCAACCTTTGTACGGTATTGAAGACCTGATCAACCGCATCGACCAGGAGTACGTGGAGGTCCAGCGTTTCTACCGTGCCGAGCGGCAGCGGATCGCCGCCGAGTAAAAATTGGCGCGAGTTTTGCTTTTCTTCGCACAGACGCATTTTACCAGTTCTGCAGCGGAGACCTCTCAATGCCTGTCGCATCCAATCCATTGTTGCAAGCCGGCCTCGTCAACAAGACGTCGCGCCCGGCTGCCAGTGTGGCGGACAAGCCGCTGCAAGCCCCGGCCAGCCAAGGCGATGGCTTCGACCAGGTCATGGCCCGGCAGGGGCGCGACAGCGTTCCAGCGCGTGACGACAAGGTCGCCAAGGGGGCCGACCCGGCCAAATCCAAGGAGCAGGCCGCACCTGCCGCAGGCGGCAAGCCGGACGACGCCAGCAAGCCGGCGGTTGCCGATGACGGCAATAACTTGCCAGTCATCCCGGGCAGCAAGCCTGTTGCCGAGGCGGATGAAGCCACCGAAGGCGACACTACCTCGTCCCTTGATGCCAGCCTGGTGGCTGGCCAGGTCACCGACGCCCAGCCGGGCGCGCAGTTGATCCAGGCCCAGGCCGAAGCGGTCGCCCCGGTGCTGCAGGCGGCGCAGGCGCCACAGCCTGTGTCGGCGGCGGCGGTCGTCGAGGAAGCGCCCAAGGATGCCGCGTTCGATCCGGAGGCGGACCCTCTGGCCAACATGCCGACCTTGCGCCTGGCGCTGGAGCAGGACGCCCAGGCCAAGGGAACCACATCGGCCCATGCGGCCAGTAGCCGCTCCGACAGCAGCCAGGCGCCTGCCGATCCCGCCGCCACAGCCGTCAATACCTTGGCGAACGTGGTTGGCAAGGCCGAGCAGGAAGCGGGGAACGCCGAGCATGGCGACAAGGCATTCGCCGGGCTGATCGACGATGGCCTCAAGGATATCAAGGGCGCCAGCAGCGACACGCGGGTCGATGACTTCGCCGACCGCCTGGCCAGCCTGACGCAGGCGGCGACGCCCAAGACCGCCAATGCCGTACCGGTGACCCCGAACCCGCTGCAGCAGCCGCTGGCGATGAACCAGGGCGCCTGGGCCGAAGGCCTGGTGAACCGGGTCATGTACCTGTCGAGCCAGAACCTCAAGTCGGCGGACATCCAGCTTGAACCCGCTGAATTGGGGCGCCTGGACATCCGCGTCAATGTCGCGGCGGACCAGCCCACCCAGATTCACTTTGTCAGTGGGCATGCCGGCGTGCGCGATGCGCTGGACAGCCAGGTCTACCGGCTGCGCGAGCTGTTCGCCCAGCAGGGGCTGGCGCAGCCGGACGTCAGCGTGGCCGACCAGTCCCGCGGCCAGCAACAGCAGCAGGCGCAGCAGGGCGGCTCGAGCCTGTCCGGCGTGGCGGCGCGCCGCGCCGAGGCGGTTGGGGAGGGCGTCGATCCTGCCGAGGGCGCGCGTCCTGGCGAGCATCAAGTGGTGGTCGGCGACAGCATGGTCGACTATTACGCCTGATATTCGCCGGCCCTGCGCGGCCACCTTCGGGTGGCGCTTGTCTGGCGACAGGGCCGGTACCTTCCTTCTCGGTCAAATCTGGCATAACACTTGCTCAAGCCACGTCATCCTTCTTTGAAACCCCGATGGACGACGGATTATTGGCATGGCGAAGAGTGACGCAGTGAAAGACCCCGCCACTAAAGGCAAACTCAAGTTGATCCTGCTGCTGGTGCTGGCCCTGCTCCTGGCGGTCGGCCTGTCGGTGGGCGCCACGTGGTTCTTCATGCACAAGAGCGCGTCGGCGCCAGCGCCTGACGCTGCGCAGAGCAACGTAAAGCCGGCGGCGATCTACGAACCCCTGGCGCCGGCCTTCGTGGTCAACTTCAACCAGAACGGCCGCCAGCGCTACATGCAGGTGAGCATTACTATGCAGGGGCGCAACCAGGCCGACCTGGAGGCGCTGAAAGTGCACATGCCGGTGATCCGCAACAACCTGGTGATGATGTTCTCCGGCCAGGGCTTCGACACCCTCGCCAGCAGCCCGGTCGGGCAGGAGATGCTGCGTCAGAAGGCCACCGCGGTAGTGCAGGAAGTGGCGCAGAAGGAAGTCGGCAGGCCGGTCGTCGACCAGTTGCTGTTCACCAATTTCGTATTGCAGTAGGAGCACATAGATGGCCGTGCAGGACCTGCTGTCCCAGGATGAGATCGATGCCCTGTTGCATGGGGTGGACGATGGGCTGGTACAAACCGAGAGCGCTGGCGAGCCCGGCAGCATCAAGAGCTACGACCTGACCAGTCAGGACCGTATCGTGCGGGGTCGCATGCCGACCCTGGAAATGATCAACGAGCGTTTCGCCCGTTATACCCGCATCAGCATGTTCAACCTGCTGCGTCGCTCCGCCGACGTGGCAGTGGGCGGCGTGCAGGTGATGAAGTTCGGCGAGTACGTGCACTCGCTGTACGTGCCCACCAGCCTCAACCTGGTCAAGATCAAGCCGTTGCGTGGCACCGCGCTGTTCATCCTCGACGCCAAGCTGGTGTTCAAGCTGGTGGACAACTTCTTCGGTGGCGACGGCCGTCACGCCAAGATCGAGGGTCGTGAGTTCACGCCGACTGAGCTGCGCGTGGTGCGCATGGTCCTGGACCAGTGCTTCGTCGACCTCAAGGAAGCCTGGCAGGCGATCATGCCGGTCACCTTCGAGTACATCAACTCCGAGGTCAACCCGGCCATGGCCAACATCGTCGGCCCCAGCGAGGCGGTGGTGGTCTCGACCTTCCACATCGAGCTCGACGGCGGTGGCGGCGATCTGCACGTGACCATGCCGTACTCGATGATCGAGCCGGTGCGCGAAATGCTCGACGCCGGTTTCCAGTCCGATCTGGACGACCAGGACGAACGCTGGGTCAAGGCCCTGCGCGAAGACGTGCTGGACGTCAATGTGCCGGTGTCGGCCACGGTCGCCCGCCGCCAGTTGAAGCTGCGCGACATCCTGCACATGCAGCCGGGTGACGTGATTCCGGTGGAGCTACCGGAGCACCTGGTGCTGCGCGCCAACGGCGTGCCGTCGTTCAAGGCGCGGCTGGGCTCGCACAAGGGCACCCTGTCGCTGCAGATCATCGACCCGATCGAGCGCCGCTGACGGCGTGCCGATCGCTCCAACGTATTGAATGCCTGTCGAGGAAATCATGGCTAACGAAAACGAGATCAACTCTCCCGAGGAACAGGCCTTGGCCGACGAATGGGCTGCTGCCCTGGAAGAGACGGGTGATGCCGGGCAGGCCGACATCGATGCCTTGCTCGGTGGCGATGCCGGCCACCTTGGTGGCGATCGCCTGCCGATGGAGGAATTCGCCAGTTCGCCCAAGCCCAACGAGCACGTCAGCCTCGAAGGCCCGAACCTGGATGTGATCCTGGACATTCCGGTGAGCATCTCCATGGAGGTGGGCAGCACCGAGATCAGCATCCGCAACCTGCTGCAGCTCAACCAGGGTTCGGTGATAGAACTGGACCGCCTGGCGGGCGAGCCGCTGGACGTGCTGGTCAACGGCACCCTCATCGCCCATGGCGAAGTGGTCGTGGTCAACGAGAAGTTCGGCATCCGCCTGACCGACGTGATCAGCCCCAGCGAACGTATCAAGAAGCTGCGCTGAGTGAAGCGCATGGTGCGGGGCCTGATTGCCCTCGGTGCATTGCTGGTCAGTGAAGTGGTGATCGCCGCGGCCGAGCCCAACGCCTCGGCTGCCGCGCCGTTGCCCGGCGGTTTGGGCGCGCAGTTGGCGCAGATGGTCTTCGGTCTGCTGCTGGTGGTGGGGCTTATCTTCTTCCTGGCCTGGTTGCTGCGCCGCATGCAGGGCAATGCTCAGCGTGGCGCGCAGGTGATCGAGATCGTTGGCAGCCGGGCCATCGGCCCGCGCGACCGGTTGCTGCTGGTGCAGGTGGGCAAGGAGCAGATCCTGATCGGTCACAGTCCCGGCAGCATCGAGGCCTTGCATGTGCTGGCCGAGCCCGTGGAGGTGCCCGCTACGGCGCGCCAGGCCGCGCCGGAATTCGCCCAACGGCTGCTCGAGCTGATGGGCAAGGATCAGAAGGACAAGACGTGATGAGCGGCGCGCTGCGCTTTTTGTTGACCCTGGCGCTGCTGTTGGCAGCACCACTGGCCCTGGCCGCCGACCCGCTGTCGATCCCGGCCATCACCCTGTCCAGTGGGGCGGACGGGCAGCAGGAATATTCGGTCAGCCTGCAGATCCTGCTGATCATGACGGCGCTGAGTTTCATCCCGGCGTTCGTCATCCTGATGACCAGCTTCACCCGCATCATCATCGTCTTCTCCATCTTGCGCCAGGCCCTGGGCCTGCAGCAGACGCCATCGAACCAGGTGCTCACCGGCATGGCGCTGTTCCTGACCATGTTCATCATGGCGCCGGTGTTCGACCGGGTGAACAAGGACGCCCTGCAGCCCTACCTGGCCGAGCAGATGACCGCCCAGCAGGCCATCGACAAGGCCCAGGGGCCGTTGAAGGACTTCATGCTGGCGCAGACCCGACAGAGCGACCTCGACCTGTTCATGCGCCTGTCCAAGCGCACCGACATTGCCGGGCCCGACCAGGTGCCGCTGACGATCCTGGTGCCGGCGTTCGTCACCTCCGAGCTCAAGACCGCGTTCCAGATCGGTTTCATGATCTTCATCCCGTTCCTGATCATCGACATGGTGGTCGCCAGCGTGCTGATGGCCATGGGTATGATGATGCTGTCGCCG
Source organism: Pseudomonas sp. P65(2024) (assembly GCF_057480955.1). NCBI lineage: Bacteria > Pseudomonadati > Pseudomonadota > Gammaproteobacteria > Pseudomonadales > Pseudomonadaceae > Pseudomonas > Pseudomonas sp. P65(2024). The sequence goes on along the minus strand of NZ_JBLIYX010000012.1, from coordinate 19,105 downwards.
CTGATCATTTCGTTGCCGTTCAAGATCATGCTGTTCGTGCTGGTCGATGGCTGGGCGCTGATCATGGGCACCCTGGCCGGCAGTTTCGGTGGCGTCTGACGCCGCCAAGGAGAGCCTTGCATGACACCTGAAGTCGCTGTCGACCTGTTCCGTGATGCGTTGTGGCTGACCACCCTGATGGTCGCCGTGCTGGTGGTGCCGAGCCTGCTGATCGGCCTGGTGGTGGCGATGTTCCAGGCCGCCACGCAGATCAACGAACAGACCCTGAGCTTCCTGCCGCGCCTTTTGGTGATGCTGATCACGCTGATCGTCGCCGGGCCCTGGTTGGTGCAGAAGTTCATGGAGTACTTCATCGGCCTGTACACCAGCATTCCGCAGCTGATCGGTTGAGGCCGCCATGCTGGAGCTGACCGATACGCAGATCGGCACCTGGGTCGCCACCTTCATCCTGCCGCTGTTCAGGGTGATGGCGGTGCTGATGACCATGCCGATCTTCGGCACCAAGATGCTGCCGGCGCGGGTGCGCCTGTATGCCGCCGTGGCGATCACCGTGGTCATCGTGCCGGGGTTGCCGCCATTGCCCGAGATCGATCCGTTGAGCGTGCGCGGCGTGCTGCTGTGCGCCGAGCAGGTCATCGTCGGGGCGTTGTTCGGCTTTTCCCTGCAGTTGCTGTTCCAGGCCTTCGTCATCGCCGGGCAGATCGTCGCCGTGCAGATGGGCATGGCGTTCGCCTCCATGGTCGATCCGGCCAACGGCGTCAACGTCGCGGTGATCAGCCAGTTCATGACCATGCTGGTGAGCGTGCTGTTCCTGCTGATGAACGGCCACCTGGTGGTGTTCGAGGTGCTGACCGAGAGTTTCACCACGTTGCCGGTGGGCAGTGCCCTGGTGGTCAACCATTTCTGGGAGATCGCCGGGCGCCTGAGCTGGGTGCTGGGTGCTGCGCTGCTGTTGATCCTGCCGGCGATCGCCGCGCTGCTGGTGGTCAACATCGCCTTCGGCGTGATGACCCGCGCCGCGCCGCAGTTGAACATCTTCTCCATCGGTTTCCCGCTGACCCTGGTATTGGGCATGGGGATTTTCTGGGTCGGCCTGGCCGATATCCTTCCACACTACCAGGCACTGGCCAGCGAAGCGCTGCAGTGGCTGCGTGAGCTGGCAAGGGCGCGCTGAGCATGGCAGAGAGCGAAAGCGGTCAGGACAAGACAGAAGAACCCACCGAGAAGCGCAAACGCGACTCGCGGGAGAAAGGTGAGGTCGCCCGCTCCAAGGAGCTGAACACGGTCGCGGTGACCCTGGCGGGCGCTGGTGGCTTGCTGGCGTTCGGCGGTTATCTGGCGGAGACGCTGATGACCCTTATGCGCATGAACTTCAGCCTGACGCGCGAAGTGATCGTCGACGAGCGCAGCATGGGCGCGTTCCTGCTGGCCTCGGGCAAGATGGCGATCTGGTCGGTGCAACCGATCCTGATTCTGCTGTTCGTGATTTCCTTCGTTGCGCCTATTGCCCTGGGCGGCTTCCTGTTCTCCGGGAGCCTGCTGCAGCCGAAGTTCAGCCGGATGAACCCATTGTCGGGGATCAAGCGCATGTTCTCGATGAACGCGCTGACCGAGCTGCTCAAGGCCATGGCGAAGTTCATCATGATCCTGCTGGTGGCGCTGCTGGTGCTGGCCAGTGACCGCGAGGCGCTGCTGGCCATCGCCAACGAGCCGCTGGAGCAGGCGATCATCCATGCGGTGCAGGTGGTGGGCTGGAGCGCCTTGTGGATGGCGGCGGGGTTGCTGCTGATTGCCGGGCTGGATGTGCCATACCAGCTGTTCCAGACGAACAAGAAGATGAAGATGACCAAGCAGGAGGTCAAGGACGAGTACAAGGACAGCGAAGGCAAGCCTGAGGTCAAGCAGCGTATCAGGCAGTTGCAGCGGGAGATGTCGCAGCGACGGATGATGGCGGCGGTGCCTGACGCGGATGTGATCATCACCAACCCGACCCATTACGCGGTGGCCCTGCAGTACAACCCGGACAAGGGTGGGACGGCGCCGTTGCTGGTTGCCAAGGGGACTGATTTCATTGCCTTGAAGATTCGTGAGATCGGGGTCGAGCATAACGTGCAGATACTCGAGTCGCCGGCCCTGGCGCGTGCGATCTACTACTCCACCGAGATGGAGCAGGAGATTCCGGCGGGGTTGTACCTGGCGGTGGCGCAGGTGTTGGCCTATGTGTTCCAGATTCGGCAGTATCGGGCCGGGAGGGGGAAGGCGCCGGAGCCGTTGAAGAAGGATTTGCCTATTCCTGAGGATCTGCGGCGGGACAGTTAAGTTTGGTTGGTTGTTTGGTTGTTTTGAAAGTTGTATGCGCATTTATTCGCGATGTTGGCGCATAGTCACCATCGCGAATAAATGCGCATATCGCTTTCAAAACACATGCTCTAAAATTCAAATTCAAATTCAAATTCAAATTCAAATTCAAATTCAAAGTCGGTCGGCGCTGGTTTTAATGGTTGTAAGTTCATTCGTTTGCGATGTCGACGCATAGTTACCTTTTCGCCTTTACGGCGAGTTCCTTTTTGAAGGATCAAAAAGGAACCAAAAAATCCTCGCTCCATTCATCCGGCCCTACGCTTCGCTCCGGGTTCCCTCACTCCGGCCTTGCTCCCGGGAGGACCGCGCTGCAGGGCCCATCCTGGGCCCCAGCGCTTGACGGGCATCCATGCCCGTCACTTCCCTGCGCAAGACCTCCGTTCGGCCTCCTGAAGTCGCGAAGTTACGGGCGGCGCCTGGACTGACGCAGCTGTCGCTAGTTGGAAGTTTAGTTAATCTCTTGATCGTATTGCGGCGCAACCCCGTTCCTACACGATAGTCGCTGTTATATGAGTCCCTGTCGGAGCGGGCTTACCCCGCGAAAGGACCGGAATAACCAATATATAATTAACTGCCAAATAAATAACTTCGCATTTCTGCTCTTGCTCTTGCTCTTGCTTCTAAGCGCGCGATAGTCCAGGCGCCGCCAATTGCGACTTCAGGAGGCCGAGCGGAGTTCTTGCGTAGTGGGGCGACGGCCATGGATGGCCGTCGAGCGCTGCGGCCCAGGATGGGCCGTACAGCGCGGTACCCACGGGAGCAAGAACGGAGCGAGGGTACCCCGGAGCGAAGCGCAGGGGCCGGATGAATGGAGCCAAAAATCCAAAACAATCATCCCCGAACCCGAACCCGAACCCACCACCTATACTCCAACTCCCAAAAACAACAGCAAGGAGCCCCCCATGCCCCAGGAAAACCAAGGCACCTGCCTATGCCAAGCCACCAAACTGACCGTCAAGGTCGATAACAACCACGTCAGCGCCTGCCACTGCAGCATGTGCCGCAAATGGACCGGCGGCCCACTGCTGGCCGTCCATTGCGCCGAACCCCCGCAGTTCGAAGGCTCAACCCCGAGCGTCTATGATTCCTCCCCCTGGGCCCAGCGCGGCTTCTGCGGCCAGTGCGGCACGCACCTGTTCTACCGCCTGAAAGAGAGCAACCTCTATGTCGTACCAGTCGGCCTGCTCGACGGTAAGGCAAACTGGACCTTCACCGAGCAGATCTTCATCGACGAAAAGCCCGCCTGGTACTGCTTCAAGAACGAAACCAAGGACCTCACCGGCCAACAGATCTTCGAACAGTTCGCCCCGTCCTGAGCCGACCCGCCTTGCCAAACCCACGCATTCCTGAGAAAAGGGCGCCCACCAAAACCGTCTCGAGGAACCTGCCATGAGCAGTGAGTTGCAAGTCATCGATCTACAGGAAGGCGACGGCAAGGCCGTGGTCAAGGGCGCGCTGATCACCACCCAGTACCGCGGCACCCTGGCCGATGGCAGCGAGTTCGATTCGTCCTGGTCGCGCGGCAAGCCGTTCCAGTGCGTGATCGGCACCGGCCGGGTGATCAAGGGCTGGGATCAAGGCTTGATGGGCATGCGCGTGGGCGGCAAGCGCAAGCTGCTGGTCCCGGCGCACCTGGGCTATGGCGAGCGCTCGGTCGGTTCGATTCCACCGAATTCGGACCTCACCTTCGAGATCGAGCTGCTGGAAGTGCTGACCCGGGAAGACTGAGATGCGGCCTTCGGTATGGTCAATGCGCTTCTACCCTTTGAACAAATGGCAGAAAATCGAGGTCATCCAGCCCATCAATGTGCGCCATGCAAAGAAACCGGATCATGAAAACCTGGCGCCGCGATGCTGATTGTTTGATTTGGGAAATTTCCCACTTGAACATCAGACGTCAATTGGTGCCTTGAGAGGCATGCCCGGAGCTATCGTCCCAAGCTCATTTGGATCGTTGTCCAGAGCCTTACGGAGGAGATGCTCCGCATGCCACAGAGTGAGAGCCCCCAATGTACGAGGATCCTGTTCAGATCGCCCTGTCGCTGTTCATAGGCTTTGCCATTGATCGCTGGTTGAGGTCACCCCGGCTGCGTACCTGGCTTGGCGTGAGTCTTCTCAGTATGGGGGGCTCGGTATGCTGTTCTTGCACCGTGAAACGCTCACTGGTGTTGATGTGGTGCTGTGGAAGTCTTTCGCTATCGTGCTGGGTGTATGCCTGATTGTATTCAGAGACCGCTACAAGGATGCGACGTGACGTTGCTCTCCCAACGCTTTGACTCAAGCCTTTGGGGCTCACCGGTCCTGCGATAGACCGAAACTGTGCTGACCCGCGACGATTGAGCCACGAGCAATAATTCAGCAACACACATGCATTAACGTGGCCTTTGTCGATGGAACGGCCTGTGCGCCCAGGGAGGAACCAAACGGGTCGAGGGCACTCTGACCCTCACTCGCTGCCACGGATGGCATTCACAACAGGGACGGCCCGCCGCCAAGGCTGCGGGACCATGTGGCGGGGCAACCCAGTACCCTGGCCACAAGAGTCCGCCCCAGATGAAGCTGCCCACCTTCCTTCGCCGTCGTCGTCACCTGTTGTTGAGCCTGACGCTCGCCGCTGCGGCCGTGCCATTGGCCTTGGCCGTGGTCGAGAGCCGTGCGCAACCCGTGGATGGCACCCAGACGCTGGTCTTCCTGCGCCATGCCGAGAAGCCCGGCGAGGGATTGGGACAGCTGAACTGCCAGGGGCTCAATCGCGCCCTGGATCTCGCCACCTTGTTGCCCGAGCGCTTCGGCAAGGCTGATTACGTATTCGCCGCCAACCCTTCGCGGGGGGTCGAAGAAGGTAGCCAGGATGAGCGCTACAGCTATATCCGCCCGTTGATGACCATCAGTCCCAGCGCCATTCGCCTCGGCTTGCCGGTGAACATCGACTATGGCGCAAACGACACCGACGATCTGGCTGACGAATTGCTCAGTAGCAAGTACCGCAATGCCACGGTCTACACCGCCTGGTCCCGCGGTTACCTCCCGGAATTGATCAACACCGTGGCCGGCAAGGCCCTGGGGGAGGAGCGGGTGCTCACCGAAGACTGGCATCGCGACGACTTCGATACCTTGTACGTGCTCACGCTGACCTGGCGCGAGGGCAAGGCTACCCTGCTCAGCCGTAGCGTGCGTCAGGGGCTCGATCACGGTGAGCCTGGCTGTCCGACCTGACCTGCTGTTACTGTCTGGCCATAAGGCCTGGACGGGAATGGACGCATGAACCAGCGGGTGACAGTGATCGGCGGCGGGGTGGTCGGCCTGGCGACGGCTTATGCGCTGGTGCGCGACGGTTGGCAGGTCGACCTGGTCGAAGCCCGTGACAGCCTGGCCAGCGCCACCAGCTTCGCCAACGGTGGACAGCTTTCGTATCGTTATGTGGCGCCTCTGGCCGATGCCGGAGTACCGTGGCAGGCGCTTGGCTGGTTGTTGCAGGGGGACTCGCCATTGCGCCTTCGGTTGCGTCTGGACCCTGCGCAGTGGCGTTGGCTGGCGGCTTTCGTCATGGCGTGCCGCACCTCCGTCAATCGCCGTAATGCTGCTCAGTTGCTGAGCCTGGCGCTCGAAAGCCAGGCGGCGTTACAGCGCTGGCGCGAGCAGGACGGCCTTGATGATTTCGCCTGGCGGCGCAACGGCAAGCTGGTTGCATTTCGTACCCAGCGTGCATTCGACCGTGGGCGCCAACACCTGCTTGATCCCCACAGCCAGCGAACACTGGATGCCGCCGAACTGCGCGAGCTCGACCCGGCGCTTTGCGAGGCACCGTTCGTTGGCGGCGTGTTCACCCCGGACGAAGAGGTCGCCGATTGCCACCGTTTCTGCCTGCGCCTGGCCGAGCGCCTGGAGGCATCCGGGCAATGCCGGTTGCTGTTGGGGCGGCCGGTGACACGGCTGATTGCGCACGATGATCAGGTGCTGGCCCTTGAGATGGGCAATGAACAGCTGGACGTGCAGCGCCTGGTGCTCAGCGCCGGGCACCGTAGCGCCGGCCTGGCTTTGCCGGGCTTGAATTTGCCGGTCTATCCCTTGAAAGGCTATAGCCTGACCGCGCCGGTCGGCGCCGCGCATCGGGCACCCGAGGTAAGTATCACCGACTACGAATGCAAGATCGTCTATGCCCGGCTGGAGGATCAGCTGCGTGTGGCGGCTATGGTGGACATCGTCGGTTACGACGAGTCGGTGGATGCCGGCAGGCTCGCGAGCATGCGGAGGCTGGCCTGGGAAACCTTGCCCGAGGCCGCCGACTACGGGCAGGCAGTGGAATGGGCGGGTATGCGGCCGGCGACGCCGACCGGGGTGCCGATCATTGGTGCCACACGGTATCGCAACCTGTGGCTGAACCTGGGGCATGGTGCACTGGGGTTCACCTTGGCGTGTGGCAGTGGCGAGCGGCTGGCGAGGCTGTTGCGCTGACCTTGTTGGCCTCATCGCGGGGCAAGTCGGGTCGCCGCATCGCCGCTCCCACGGGTTGCTTTTGACGCCAGGGGAGTGGGCTTGCCCTGCGACGGGCGCTACTGGTCAATCAGCGACCGAAACGCATCGGCCAGCCCACCACCTTCTTCGCCCGCGGCGTGGCGTAGGTGCGCACCTTGGAGGTGCTCAACCCCAGCCTCACCAGCGATTCGGCAATGGTCACCGCAGCGCTCACGCCGTCCACCACCGGCACCCCGGTGCGCTGGCGGATCTGCTCGTCGAGCCCGGCCATGCCGCCGCAACCCAGGCAGATCACTTCGGCCTTGTCCTCGCGCACAGCCCGTTCGGCCTGCTCGACGATGGCTTCCACCGCACGCCGTGGGTCGCTTTCCAGCTCCAGCACCGCCAGTCCGCTGGCGCGCACCGAGGCGCAGCGCTCGTACAGCCCGGACAGTTTCAGGCGGTCCTCGATCAACGGCACGGTGCGGTCCAGGGTGGTCACCACCGAGTAGGCGTGACCCAGGTACATGGCGGTGCTGGCGGCGGCATCGGTGATGTCCACCACCGGCACGTCCAGCAGTTCCTGTAGGCCTTCCCGGCCATGCTCGCCATAGCCGGCCTGGATCACGGCATCGAAGGGCTGGTCGTAGGCCAGCACCCGGTCCATCACCGCGATGGCGGCCAGGTAGCTCTCGAAGTTGCCCTCCACCGACTCGGCGCCGAACCACGGGGTCAGGCCGACGATCTCGGTACCGGGCGCGGCCACGCTGCGCGCTTGCTCGGCAATGGCTTCGGTGATGGCTTCGGTGGTGTTGACGTTGGCGATCAGAATACGCATGACGGATCTCCCTGAAATTCAGTGGCTGCTGTGGTCGACGGCGATGCATTCGCCGCTGACATCGAGGTATTGGCGGTGGCGTGGCGCAATCAGCAGGTAGACGGCGGCGGCGATACCGGCACCGATCAGCCAGGAGAACGGCGCGATACCGTGGAAGTTGGGTACCAGGGCCAGGATGATCGCCAGCAGCGCGGCCGGGATAAACGCGGCCACGGCGCGCAGGTTGATGCCGCGGGTGTAGTGGTAGGCGCCGGCGGGACTCTCGCTGTACAGCTCGGGCACGTTGATACGGCCCTTACGCAGCAGCCAGTAGTCGGCCATGATCACGCCGTACAACGGGCCGAGCAGGGCGCCCAGGCCGGAGAGGAAGTACACGATCACCAGCGGGCTGTTGTACAGGTTCCACGGCAGGATCAGCACCGCCAGGGTGGCGCTGATCAGCCCGGCGCGGCGGAAGTTCAGGTGGCGCGGCGCCAGGTTGCTGAGCACGAAGGCCGGGGCGACGAAGTTGGCCATGATGTTCACCGCCACGGTGACGATCAGGAACGCCAGGCAGCCCAGCACCAGGAACGCGGTGTTGGGGATGCTGGCGACGATTTGCGTCGGGCTGTCGATGACCTGGCCGTTGATCTGGAACTGCGCGCCGCACAGCACCACGGTGATCGCCGCGAACACCAGGATGTTCACCGGCAGGCCCCAGAAGTTGCCGACGCGGATGGTTTTACGGCACGGCGAGGAGCGGGCGAAGTCGCAGAAGTTGAGCACCAGGGTGCCGTAGATCGCCAGCCACAGCGCGCCGCCGGCGAAGATGTTGCGCCACATCTCGTAGCCGCTCAGGGGCTCGGCGACCGACCAGGCGATGCGCGCATCGGCCTTGAAGTACATGAACACCGCCAGGCTCGCCACGGTCAGCAGGATCACCGGGCCGGCGAAGGCCTCGTAGCGGCGCACCATCTCCATGCCGTAGGCGAGGATCACCAACTGCACCAGCCAGATCGCCACGAAGCACACCCAGCCCAGGCTCGACAGACCGAGGATGCTGTCGTGGTCATAGGCGGCCACCTGCGGCCACACGGCGGTCAACAGCACCCGCAGCACCACCGAGGCCAGGTAGGTCTGGATGCCGAACCAGGCGATGGCGATCACCGCGCGGATCAGCGCCGGGATCTGCGCGCCATGGATGCCGAAGGCGATGCGGCTGATCACCGGGAACGGCACGCCGGTCTTCTGCCCCATGTAACCGGACAGGTTCATGAAGAAGTACACCAGCGCCGCGCCGATCGCCAGTGACAGCAGGATCTGCCAGCCGCCCAGGCCCAGGGCGAACAGCCCCATGGCGAAGGAGTAGTTGGCGATGTTGTGCACGTCGTTGGTCCACAGCGCGAAGATGCTGTAGCCGCCCCAGCGGCGGCCGGCCAGTTTGGTCGGGGCGAGGTCGCGGTTGTGCAGGCGAGGGCTCAGCTCGAGATCGGCCGGGTGGCCTTCGAGGGTCGTGGTCGAGGGATGGGGGCTGGCAACGGAAAGTTCAGGGGCAAGGGGGAGGCTGCTACTCATTCCGGTGGCTCCTGATGCGTGTGACTGCGATGAGCGGGCGCTGGCGCACGGGCTCGCCATCTCGTCGGTGCAGGCGTTGGCATCACTGGGTTCTGGGCGCAACGGTCGCCGACGGGGCGACGCTGCGGGTTCTTGTGTATTTATGTTTCGTAAAACTTGTATACAAAACACAAGCACACAAAAGCCAGTTCCATGCCAGCGATCAATACGCTTTCAGGCGGCTACTATTTTGAATCTATCTATTTGAAAGTTAAGTAGATGAAATATTGGAACTATAAGTTGACCAAGTGAACAGGTTATATTTTTCACACAACCAATTAGCTGATCGTTTAGTCAAATTTAGTTAAACGAAGTGTGTAACCTAATGGGGCGTTACCCGTGGAGAGTGCACACAAAAATGGCACTTATGGTGACATTTTTGTGTACAAGTTTTTTCTCGGGTACTTGGCCTCATGCCATCGGCGGCAACCGCCGCTTCACCGGCGTCTTCTTGATGATCGCCGTATTGGTCTCGGCCAGCACGTTGAGGCGATCGAGCAGCGTGTCCAGCTGCTCCATCGAGCGCACATGCAGGCGGGCAATGAAACAATCATCGCCGGTAACCTTGTCGCATTCGGTGAACTCGGGAATGGCGATGATTTGCCGTTCCACCTCCTGCAACTGCCCCGGCAACGGGCGAATGCGCACGATGGCCTGCAACTGGTAGCCGAAACAGCGCGGGTCAACCTCCACCGTATAGCCGCGCAGCACGCCGCGCTCCTCCAGGCGGCGCAGACGCTCGCTGACGCTGGGCGCCGACAGGCCGCTGATCTGCGCCAAGGCCTTGAGCGAGCGGCGCGAGTCTTCCATCAGGGCGTTGATCAGCAACTGGTCGATGGTATCGGTCATGGCAGCCTCGTTAGGTGATTTTCAATAAATGCCTTGATAGTAAAGGCGAGAGCGCCGATATGCCTTGGATATCCGCTGGAAGGTCGCCCTCGACCCTCCGCATACTGTGCCCATCGTCGACAGGAGGTGTGAGATGGACAATTCGCTGCGCCGTGGTTCGCTGGAAATGATCGCCGCCATGCTGATCTCCGGGACCATTGGCTGGTTCGTGCTGGTGTCCGGGCAGCCGGTGCTGGAGGTGGTGTTCTGGCGCTGCGTGTTCGGCGCCGGCACCTTGCTGCTGATCTGCGCGGCCATGGGCTTTCTCAAACCGGGCGTGCTGACCCGCGTCACCTTCCTGCTGGCGGTGGCCAGCGGGGTGGCGATCGTCGGCAACTGGGTACTGCTGTTCGCCTCCTACTCGCGGGCATCGATCGCCATCGGCACCGCGGTGTACAACGTCCAGCCGTTCATGCTGGTGGGGCTGGCGGCGCTGTTCCTGGGCGAGAAGATCACCGTGGCCAAGCTGACCTGGCTGAGCGTGGCGTTCCTCGGCATGCTGGCTATCGTCAGCGCTCACGGCGCGGGGCAGGCCAGTGGTGGCGAGTACCTGCAGGGCATCGCCCTGGCACTGGGTGCGGCGTTTCTGTATGCCGTGGCGGCGCTGATCATCAAGCGCCTGGCCGGCACGCCGCCGCACCTCATTGCCTTGATCCAGGTGAGCACCGGCGTCCTGCTGCTGGCGCCCTGGGTGCAACTGGGCGGGCTGCCGGGTGAACTGCCGGCGCTTGGCAGCCTGGTCACGTTGGGCATCTTGCATACGGGCTTGATGTACGTGCTGCTGTACAGCGCCATCCAGCGCCTGCCAACGGCGTTGACCGGAGCGCTGTCGTTCATCTACCCGATCGCCGCGATCCTGGTCGACTGGCTGGCCTTCGACCATCGCCTGGCAGCGTTGCAGTGGTTGGGAGTCGGGCTGATTCTGCTCGCTGCTGCCGGCATGCAGCAGGGGTGGTGGTTCCGGCCTGCCGGCAAGCCTGCGCGACAACAGTAAAGCAATGACGGGCGGCTTCCCGGCGTAGAGAACTTATCCGGCAATACAGGGGGAGGGTGGCTTATTGATGGCACTGCTGTCCTTTAGGCTCTGTACGAAAAGAGATGTCGCAAACACCGCATGGAACAAGCCAGTGAGACCATGGCGGCATAGCTTTTCGCGAGCTTGTCGAAGCGTGTCACGATGCGGCGATTCTCTTTCAGCCAGCCAAACATGCGCTCGATGATGTTGCGCTGTCGGTATTTGGGCCGATCAAACAGTCTGGGTAGGCCAGGCTTGGGTTTGCGCTTCATTGAGCGCATCGGGATGACGGGTTGCATTCGGTACTGGTCGCAGTAACGGCGCAGCGCTTCGGCGTCGTAGCCCTTATCGGCGAGCAACCATTTGCAGCGCTTACGCGGGCGACCACGTTGGCTCGATGGAATGCTGACGTCGTCCAGCAGTGGTTGCGCGTAGCTGATGTCACTGGCTTGACCGCCAGAGAGAAGGAAGCGCAACGGTGTCCCGTTGGCGTCGCAGAGCATGTGGATTTTGGTTGTCAGGCCACCGCGACTGCGGCCTAGGTTCTGTATGAAAACCTTTGAAACCTCACCGGAGTCTCTGGAGGCCTGATTTTCCGTAGAGTTCTCGCTTTTTAGGCGAAGGATTCTGCCATGTCCAAGCGATACGAACTTTCCGACGCAGAATGGGAAGTAGTCGCGGATCTCTTTACCGCACATCGACGTACAGGACGCCCAAGAGTTGACGATCGCTTGATGCTCAACGGCGTGTTGTGGGTGCTGTGCTCAGGTGCAACCTGGCGGGACATGCCTGAACGATTCGGGCCGTGGTCGACGGTCTATCAACGATTTCGAGACTGGCGAAACCAAGGAACCTTCAACAAAATGCTCAAGCGGTTACACCTCAAACTCAATGCACAGGGCCAGATTGACTTGACCACCTGGTGCATCGACTCAACCGCCGTGAGGGCCACCCGAGCCTCTGCCGGAGCAGGCAAAAAAGGGGGGCTGAAGAACCAAAGGACCACGCACTTGGACGAAGCCGGGGCGGGTTGACGACGAAAATTCACATGGTCAGTGACGCCCGTGGCATCCCACTCCACTTCACGCTCTCTGGTGGTAATGCCAGCGACATCTCCCATGCTCAGCGCCTGCTGGACGGTGTCCACATCCCTTCGAATCGAGGTAGGCCACGCAAGCGCTGCCGCTGGCTCCTGGCCGACAAAGGCTATGACGCAGAATCCTTGCGGCAATACTGCGACCGCTATCAGATACAGCCGGTGATTCCGCTGCGTGACATGAAACGCAAGCCGAAGCCGGGCTTGCCGCGGCTATTTGACAAGCCCAAGTATCGGCAGCGGAACGCTATCGAACGGCTATTTGGTTGGTTGAAGGAGCACCGCCGCCTGGGTACACGCTATTGCAAGCTAGCGGAAAGCTTCGCTGCGATGCTCACGCTGGCTTGCTGGCGGCGGTGTTTACGACATTACTTTTCGTACACTGCCTAGCGATGCCTTGAAGAATGCGTTGTTCAACACCTTGGCGGCGGCCAGTTTCAACGCAGTGGGTGATTACACCAAAGGCGTGGTTGCCGATGGCTCGGCGCCGAAGGTTGCGATTCACGCGATGGTGGGCGGGTTGCTGGCTAAGGCCTCCGGTGGGGACTTCAAAACTGGTGCGTTGGCGGCAGGTGCGAATGAAGCGCTGGTGGCGCATCTGGACTCCTTGGTCAAAGGCAACGACAACCTGCTGACCATGAGTTCGCAGATCGTTGGAGTATTGGCGGCGGCGAGCCAGAAAGATACTGATGCGGCCCAGATGGAGAAAGGGGCTTGGGTTGCCAAGAATGCTACGCAGTACAACTACCTTCTTCACAGGGAAGTGAAGGAGATGCTTTCGGAGGTCGATAGCAAGACAACCGAAGCGGAGAAAAATGAAGTTCGTGCGCGTTATGCCCAACTAGACGAGATGAGGAATCAGGAGCTGGCATCAGTTTGCCAGGCTGCTCCACAAGCATGTGATGCCCTTTCAAATCGTTTGATTGCGGATGAGCCCAAGCTCCGTGAGTTGGCCAAGTCACTTTCTGCTCAAGGCCATTTCAAGGAAGCTGCTACGATTGCGGCAATCATTATCAACAATAACACCACTGCTGGTATGACGATTGCCACGGAGCTGGCTGCACAGCGGGATGGGAATGAGTCCTCGTTTTTGACCGCAGCAGCTGGTACATTGTTGGGGGCAACGCTGGGGGGGATGAGGCCGGCTGTTTCTGGCGGTGCAAAGGTAACTGGGAATGCTGTAGTTCCTCGACAAGGAAGTGTTTCTTTCGAGAGCGGAAAGACATTTGAGAGTCTGAGTGCTTCGGAGCAACAAGGACTGAAAGCTATTTAGAACCTTGGTTACGATGTTCATATCCCCTTGGAGGCGAGTAAGAAAGGCATATCTGGCCTACCTACTGCTGAATTCAACGTTCAGGGACTAGGAAAGGTTGATGTTTATGCGCCGAATAGTCTGAATCCCAAGACTATTTCTCGGGAAATTGAGAAGAAGGTTGTTCAGGGGCAAGCTAGCTCAGTGGTGGTTGTTGTTCCTGAGAGCTTTAGCAAAGTGGATATGTATAAGTCTGCTGCGGCTGCTTTTGGGAAAAGCAAAGGCGGGCAGTCAATTCCTTTGAGTCAAGTGATTTTCTCGCGGGGCGAGAAAACTATTCAGCTAGATAGGCAGGCTATTAATAGCTTGTTAGGGAGATAAAAATGGCTAAGTTTCTATGTCGATGCTCTCATGTCATTAGCTTGGTTAGCTCTCCTGTTTCAGAGGAGTTCACTCTCGTTCCAAATAAGTTGTTGTATGAATTGGCGGAGCGAGCTGATAAAGGAAGAATTCCTTTTGATGAGTTTTTTGATCGTATAGATGTAGTTGGAAAGGATGTTATTACTTGTCCTGCATGCGGTAGAGTTTGGATAAGAAAGGATGAAGGGGCAGGATATTGGCCCTATCTTGAAGAAAAGGAATAGCATTCCATCCGGGACAGACGGAAAAGGAGACGGAAAAGGGGACAGATCTATTTTTCCTACTCTAATTCCGGCTCCTGGCAGCGAAGGGAGCTAGCTGTCATGTAGATGGGCCGAAATTAGAGTAGGGGAAATAAATCTGTCCCCATTTTTTTTTCGAATTGCAGTGGCGTACTTAAGGATGTGGATGTAATCACTGGGAGAAAACACTGATGATTATAAAAAAACTGCGTTGACTGAAGAGTTTGGTAAATGGGCTTTTCGAGGTTTGCCGTACTCTGGAGCAGCATTGGAGTTTAGGGGAGGAGAGCTCACGTGGGGTGGTTTGTATGTCAATGGATGTTGCACAGGTGTTTATCGCAGCGAATTTATTTCAGAGGAGGGGGGCGGAATTGAATCAGAGCGTGATTACACAGGCGAGCAGTTTTTTTGGGGTGATGAAATTTATAATGGATTTGCTTATGAGTTTGTTGGCGATATTTGTGTCAGCGAGCGGCTGTTTGAGTACGGTTGGGTTATTGCAGAGGTTACGTATTATTCAGGGGGGCAGCTTCGTTCCCTTGAAACTGGTGGGGATATCATACAAAAATATGAGTGGTATGAGAGTGGCGATCTAATAGATGTAACGCTGTATGAGCGCGATTATTTTATGATGTCTTTAGGTTTCTCAAAGGGTAGATTGCAGCGCTTAACGTTGATGGGGGATTACTTTGGGAGGGTGTCTACGATTATTAAGTCAATAAAATTCCCTGTGTTGAGAGAGATGAAGGAACTCTCGGCGCTTGTATGCGGGTCGCGGTTATCGCTAAGTGGGGATGGTGTTGATGAATCAGCTATTAAGTATTTGTTAAGTGGTAAAAATTTAATCTATGTAAATGAGTTGTATGTGGATCGAATCTCCGATTCGCCTGAGACTTTGGCGCGCTTGAGAACCCTCGATCATTTGAAAGAGTTGAAAGTCTCTGAAGATGAGGGTAGGCGTGACTTTTGGCGCAAGTGGTGTGCGGAATTTAAGGCGCTTCACACGGAATGTGATGTGTACTTTAATAATCGGATTGTTGGTTTGGGAGCTTGATGGACGGTCTGTTCTGTTCGTAGAACTGCCTTCCATATCGATCTGCAAGTCGAGTCGTTTCGGGTAGTCGATAGTGGCGTGTGGCACTCAATACCCAGTGGCATGCGGTTTCAAGGGAGATTCGGTGGCCGATTGAAACGAACACAGGTTTTACATGTTTTTGAGTCCTGAGCGCGGCCCCGATTAGTTCGTCGCCGTCGAACAGGCCTGATTGGCATCCCCTTTCATCAAGGGGAGGTGCGTACTCACCAATGAAGCGACTTTTTCCGCATCCAATAGTGGGAATGTCATAAAGTACCCCCAAATGCGATGCCAATCCAAACCGACGAGGGTGAGCTATACCTTGCCCGTCGCAGATGATCAAGTCAGGTCGGTGGGTTATAGTTGATAAGAGCTTTATGATAGAAGGCAGCTCTCTAAACGAAAAAAGACCAGGCACATAGGGGAACGAAGTCGTATCCGACCATGCATGCTCTTCGATGATTTCCAGGCTTTCTGCGTCAACCACAACAATGGAGGCAATGAGTGTATCGTTTTCTTTGTGGTAGGCGACATCAATGCCTGCGATACTAGAGATAGGCCCAAGCTGATCTTGCTTGACTACAAGTTTAGATAGTCGTATCTGTAGATCTATGGCCTCGCTTGGTGTTATATCCCAAGGGTGTTGTATGACTGGCTGCATGTGGAGTGTTCTCGCTAAATCAAGCGGGTGAGGTTGTCGTCAACGAATCGTCAGATTATGCCATTTAAGAGCCAAATGACCAGCTGATTTTACTATTGATCTTGGGCGTGAAAAAGTATGAAAGTGGCTGAAAATTGGACAGGTCTATTTTTTCTACTGTAGGTTTGGTTCCTGTGGGGCGAAGGGATCGAGGAGTCATGCAGGGTAGGCCGAAATTAGAGTATAGAAAAATTTGTACCCTTGTCAGTTCCGTCTCGTTCAATGTTTATATTAGAATCCAGGGTGGTTGGTTGAATATTTCGTCCGGTCGTCTGGCTCAGTATATAGGGTGGCAGTGATGGCGAATGGTTTATTCGTTCCAGTGAATAAGATTCCTGAGCTAAAAATGCTTAAAGTAAGGCTGAGGAAAGAACTGTCTAGTCTGGGGTATGTGACGCAGAGAATAACCGTTGGTGTAACTTTGGTGGATAGTGATTGTTTGTTGGATAATATGATTTACATCATGGATCATGAGGGTGACGCGTGCTGTTGGTTGACCTTCATGAGCGCGGATGATTCTTTGCTAGAGGTGAGTGAGAATGGAGTGCCATTTATTGCTCATGTTTCGGGAGGGACTGGACGGGGGAGGCGTCTCGCTTTAGCTGTTTCCTATGGTGTATCTGTCGAAGGGCAAGGAGAGTGTGTTTATGATGACGGTCGCCTGTATTTGGGGGGAGGAGCAGGTTCTAGTTCTATAGAGGGGCTCAAGAAATTATTGGTGGAGCTGACATGATTAGGTGTCTGCTAAAAACGAAAAGGGGGGCAGGTCTACTTTTTCTAATCTAATTTAAAGAAGAATGGCAGAAAAAGGGGACAGATCTATTTTCCCTACTCTAATTCCAGCTCCTGGCGGCGAAGGGATCTAGCTGTCATGTAGGTAGGCCGAGATTAGAGTAGGGGAAATAAATCTGTCCCCTTTTTGGGTACTAATATTTAGTGCTTCAAGTGTTGTCGCCAGGTTAACTCGTTGTTCTCTCTTGGGCGTCAGTTGGCGTGTTTTCGCTAAGAATCTAGCAAGATTAATCCGGGGTTTATTTAGGATAATTCCTAAATTATAAGCTCGCAGACAGGCTTCAGGGGTGCGCCAGGAAAGCTCTCCTTCACGTGATTCAGATCATTTTTCCCGGTCGATGTTCAGTGCCCAGCTTGCGAGGATGCTGCGACCATGAGGCAAAGGGTAAAAATTTATTATCACTGCTCTAATCTCGACCTACCCGCAGACGACTAGATCCCTTCGCGGATCAGGTCGCCATCACCAAGGAACTGGAGCGGTGCGACAGTTCAGCGAAAAAAAGTGTCAGCTCTGGAGCTAGGAAGTAGGAAGGAAGAGGCATGCCAGATAATTTTAAGCTGTTATAACGTAATATTTGATAACTCGAAAATGCTCCTGGTACGACAATGTCATCAATGAGCAAAATTTTTTGCACCTTTGAACCCAGGCTTTTCAAGGTGTTCGACGTTAGAGTTGCAGCGCCTATGAGATCAAGCGCCGCAAGGCCGCTCATACATCTATTTCGGGCCAGTCAATCCTGTGCCATTACAGGGCCCGCCTTGTGGGTACCACGCGGTTTCAGCGTGGGCACCACTGGCGCCTCATCTGTCTCAAGCCATGCACCAAGGCGGGCAACCATGGCCTGACAGGTTCGGCACGTTGCAACAATGCAGAAGCGGCCTTGCGTTGCGCGGGCGGCGCTTGATGTCATAGTCGCTGCAAAGCATTCGGCGGACACCTGGCGGCCCTCACTCGATCAATAGCCCTAGCGCCCAAAGACCTTGAAAGGGATGGGCTTGAAGGTGCAACAAAAAACTCACGAATCTTTATTCAGGGGGCGAGTGGTGCGACGAAATAGATCCAAGGCGGTCCGCTTGTGGTAACAAAAATGCGCGAGCAAATAGGCTACCAAGACATTGAGCATCACCACCGCGAGACTTCTGAGGGACGCTTCGGTAATTGGCATTTTTTGGTTGAAATGCAAAGCCAACGAATTTGTCAGAAAAATCAATGCACACACAGTGATGATTCGTCGGTACTTGTGCGCCACTAATGCAGGTAAAATCACTGCAATGCACAAGCATCCCCAAAGGCCATTTAAAATGGCCAGCGAATCAAAAATCATAAGATGCCTTTCATGCGCCATTATCAGATTACCCAAGCCCCTGTGCCAGTTTTTCAAGGCTCACAGAGACTTGGGGCAGGGTGCACGCGGTAGCTCATGGTGTGCTGTGTTGGGTTGATCAATCAAGCCCGAATAATGTCACAACTCGCGAGGCTAAAAATAGGCCGAGTAATGCAATGGTTGGGACAACAAACATGAGTAACCACTTGCCCTCGATGTTGATGTTGAACTTGATAGAGAGGATGTTGGTCGCGATTTTTACCGTAAGGGCTAAAAAAAGAGTTATAAGTAAGGTCAGTGCGATCAGCATGTTTTTCTCGTTGGTCCGATGTTGGCTAGCTATTCCCTGCACGCCGCTACTCGATCTGCCAGTACAGCGTCTAAAACGAGATCGCTACCTCTTCGGTAACGATCTCTCTATCACCGACTTCTAGGCGCCGCTACTCAAGCGCCCAGAGTTCCCCCCGATCACCCCTACTCCATACCAAACGCCCGCGCCGCCAATAGTGCCTGCCACGCTCGCCGCTGGCCCTAAAATGGCCCCGGCCAGCGCCCCACCTCCAACGGCGGCAGCGAATTCGGTCGCACTGAATTTTCCGCCGCCGGTTACGGAACCGACGTAAGCTGCGCCACCGTATACGCCACCTACAATGGCGCCAGGAACACCGAAACCACCACCAGCCGCTTCAGCTTCTTCAATTGTTATCTCTCGCATTCTAACTTCCTTAGTAGAGTTGAGTAAGGGTTTGCCGAATAAATTCTCCAATGTCTCGCTAGCAATCCAGGATAAAGGCTTCTCTAGTTTAACAGTTATGTCGATTTGCACCTGTCATGGTCTGGGCGAGACAGTGTAAGATTTCGAGGTGTTTGGGATTTTCAGATGAAAGTCTCTTGCAGGCAACCCCTACAAATGTAGGGTGGGATTTCAACTGTAGATCTACATGCCGTACAAGATTTGAATCGCCCCTGGTTTCCTAGACACTCTCCAAGCTCAGGAAATAGCGTTTCTCATACTCTACTGGAGACAGCTGCATAGCACTGCTGTGTCGACGC